>JAYVDE010000399.1:0-4605 GCA_043749575.1 Burkholderiaceae bacterium
GCTGGCCAGCAGCGGCGCGATGCTGGAATCGGCGCGGATCTTGGTCAGCGTCTCCAGCACGTTGTAGTGCACCACCTCGCCAATCGCGGCGGCCGCGCCTGCGGTCGGGTCCAGGCCCGGCGGCTCCAGCGTCATGGCCAGCACCAGACTGTCCAGGCGGGCGGCTTTTTGGGCCTGGGCCTGGGCCTGGGCCGACGAGAGGCTGGCGGCGATCGGCAGCGCCAGCGACCAGGGCAGGGACAGCGCAGTGCGGCGGCGGATCATGGGGGGGCTCCTGGAGCGAAGGACGCTGCTGCCCTCATCGTAACGGCGCCTTTGTTTGGGCGGGCCGGCCGGCCTGCACACCGTGCGCCGGCCGCCGTGGGTTCAGTCGGGCGCGACCAGCGCCCGGTGCGGCGCCAGCCGCCACACCGCATCGGCCATCGCCAGCGGCACACCCGCGGCCGCACCGGGCGCCAGCGGGTCGGCAGCCAGGGTGTCGAGCAGCCGCGTCAGCGTGGCCGCGTGCGGCAGCAGCGGGCCATGGAACAGCGGTCGGCCCGCCCGCAGCAGCATCAGCGTGGGAAAGGTCTCGATGTCCAACGCATCGTCGCCCAGCGCGTCGGCATCGTCCTCGATATCGATCCAGGCAAAGCGCAGCCCCGGCCTTGCCGCGGCCACCGCCGCCAGCGTGGCGCGGTAGCTGGTGCAGGTGTGGCACCAGGCCGCACAGAGGCAAGCCACCAGCAGGTCATCGTCCATGGCGGACAGTCTGCCAGAGGCCGGGTGGCGGCCGGCCGGCCGGCCGGCGGGCGGGCGGGCGGGGAGCCGGCACGCAAGTCGGCCGCTACGCCACGCTGCAGATCAGCGAAGCGCCGGGCCGGGCCGGCTTGGGCCGGGCGGTCAGGGTGCTGCGCGTGGCGGTGCGGCGACGGCGGGTTCGGGCTCGAAGCGCGGGTTGGCACGCGCCAGATAGAACCACTCGTGCCGCGCCTCGGCCCGGGCATTGGGGAACAGCAGCCAGCCGTCGCCCGGCGCGTGCACCGCCTCGCCACTGGCGCGGGTGCCGATCAGCGTGCCGGCGCGCACCGCGTCGAAGCTCTGCCAGTCACGGGCGAAATGGTCGCCGGCGTGCTGCTTGTCGATGAGCTCGTGAATCGACAGCGCCTCGATCAGCGGGGCCGGTCGCGGGGCGGGGTCATCGATCAGGCCGGTCTGTGCCAGGGTGTTGCGGATGGCGCGGTAGGCCACCTCGGGCGACTGCGGGTCGTCATGCTGGCCACATTCGAGCGTGAGCGCCCAGCCGCCCTGGGCGCGCATGTATTCGGTGGTGCCCACGCCATAGCGCGGGTGCAGGTCGAGTGGGGCCGGCGCACCGGCCGCCGCTGGGTTGGCCGCTGCAAGGTCCGCAACTGTGGTCGCTGTGCCGACCAGTGCGGCAGCCTGCGCCTTGGCCAGTCGGCGCGCCACGCCGTGGGCGTAGGTGGTCAGCCAGCCGTCCACTGCCCGCTGCACGCCCAACACGCGCACCAGGGCTTCTTCTTGCGCGGCCTGGCCGAAGGGCTCCAGATCGCCACGGTTGTCGCGCGGACCGACCATCACGAAGGGTTGGCCGGCGGACTGGAACGAATGCAGGTCGAGCAGACCGTCGTGCGCGGCCAGCAGCGGGCACAACCAGTTGGCGACGTGGTCTTCGTACTCGCGCGGGTCGGTGGTGGGCGCCAGCGCGCGGTTGAGGTTGCGGTCGCCGACGCGCCGGTGGTGGTGGAAGGCCAGCGGGTTGCAGACCGGCACGAAGGTGACGGCGCCGCGCACGAGGGTCAGCGCGCCGGTGTCGAGCTCGGCCATCACGCGGCGGATGGCGCTGGTGCCGCAGGTTTCGTTGCCGTGCACCGCAGCGGTGACGACCAGCCGCGGGCCCGGATGCAACCCGGCATAAGCGACCGACTGAAACGGGTGCAGCGGCGCGGGCAGCCAAGTGGGCATCATGGGCAAGGGCATCATGGGCGTGGGCATCGGCGGCATTGTGCGGGCGACTACAGTGCCCGAGACCCGGCACCGGCGATGCCGGTCCAGACCACCCGCAGCTGGCACCCGGCCCGGCACAAATCGAGCCCCATGAACCTCCTCGCTTCGATCACCGCGGCCTTGCTGCTGGGGCTGGCCAGCGCCGCCGGCCACGCGCTCGACCTGCAAGGCCACCGCGGCGCCCGCGGCCTGGCGCCCGAAAACACGCTGGTCGCGTTCGCCAAGGCGCTGTCGCTGGGCGTGACGACACTGGAGACCGACATCGCCATCAGCCGCGACGGCGTGCTGGTGATCTCGCACGACCCGGCGCTGAACCCCGACATCACACGCGGGCCCGATGGCCAGTTTCTGGCCTCGCGCGGGCCGCTGATCCACCACACCGGATTCGACGAATTGCGCCGCTACGACGTCGGCCGCATCAAGCCCGGCAGCCGCTATGCCGGCCAGTTTCCCGACCAGCAGGCGGTCGACGGTGCCCGCCTGCCGTCGCTGGACGAGTTGTTCGCGTTGGTGACGAAGTCGGGCAACACCGAGGTGCGCCTGTCACTGGAGACCAAGCTGTCGCCGCTGAAGCCCGACGACACCGCCGCGCCCGAGCCCTTCGCCCGCGCGTTGATCGCCGCGGTCCGTGCGGCCGGCCTGGCGCCGCGCACCACCGTGCAATCCTTCGACTGGCGTACGCTGAAAGTGGTGCAACGCGAAGCGCCCGAGATCACCACGGTCTGCCTGACCGCCCAGCAGCGCTGGCTGGACAATGTGGCGGCGGCCAGCGACCAGGTCTCGCCCTGGACCGCCGGCTTGAAGTTCAGCGATCACGGCTCGGTGCCCAAGCTGGTGCGCGCCGCCGGCTGCAAGGTCTGGAGCGCGCACTTCGCCGACCTGGACGCCGCCAAGGTCAAGCAAGCCCAGGCGCTGGGGCTGCAGGTGCTGGCCTGGACGGTGAACGACCCGGCACAGATCGACGCGGTGCTCGATCTGGGGGTCGACGGCATCATCAGCGACCGGCCCGAGCGCGTGCGCGTGGCGATGCAGCGGCGCGGGCTGGCGCTGCCGCAGGCCACGCCGGTCACGCCATAGCGCCAACGAGTCCAGCGAGGCCCGTGGCGCCTTGAGCGCCTTGAGCGCCGCGGCAGCCAGGGCGATTCAGGCGCTCAGATCAACTCCCATACCTTGCCGTTGAAGCGCTGCATCTTCATGAACTCGACCACCCGGTAGTCGGTCGGGCTGGTGCTGATCAGGCTGCCCGGCAGCAGCGCCGGGTTGCGCCAGTTCTTCAGGTTCAGGGCCTGGCGCAGGATGTTCTCGCGCGTCAGGTCGTCGCCGCACTGGCGCAACACCTGCTCGATGGTCTGGCCATAGGCCCAGCCGGCCAGGTTCAGCGAATCCTCCAGCTTGGCGTCGGGCATGTACTTCTTCATCCAGTCGAAGAAGGGCGCGATCTCGGCATCGTTGGCCCACTGCGGGTCGCTGGTGTCCTTGATGAAGCCGGCGGTCTTGATGCCCACCGACTTGTCCAGCCCCGCCGGGATCAGCGTGGCGCCCACCGAGGCCGAGCCCAGGTGCAGGTAGGTGTCGGGTTTCCAGCCCAGGTCGGCGATCTTGCGGATCGCCTGCGCGCCCTGCTTGGCGTAGGTGAAGAGCATCAGCGTGTCGGCGCCGGTGCCCTTCAGCGTGATCAGCTGCGAATCGACGGTGGGGTCGGTGGCCTGGAAGCTGGCGGTGGCGATGATCGCCGAATCCTTGCCGGCCAAGCCGTCTTTGAGGCCGGCCAACAGCTCTTTGCCGAAATCGTCGTCCTGGTAGAGCACGCCGATCTTGGCGCCGGGGTGGCTGGCCAGGATGCTGCGGGCATAGAACGCCGCCTCGGCCTGCAGCGTGGGCTGCCAGCCGATGGTCCAGGGAAACTTGTCGCCGCTGGCAAAGGTGGCGGAGCCCGCGGCGATGAACAGCTGCGGCACTTTCTGCTGGTTCAGGTAGGGCCGGGTGGCGGTGTTCAGCGCCGTGCCCAGCATGCCGAACATCAGCGCCACTTCGTCTTGCTCGACCAGCTTGCGGGTCATCTCCACCGCCTTGGGCGGGCTGAAGCCGTCGTCCAGCGAGATGAAGTTGATCTTGCGGCCGTTGATGCCGCCCTTGTCGTTGAGGGCCTTGAAGTACGCGGTCTCGGCCCGGCCCAGCTGGCCATAGGCCGAGGCCGGGCCGCTGTAGGCGATGGTCTGGCCGATCTTGATTTCGGTGTCGGTCACGCCGGGGCCGTATTTCTTCTGCGCGAAGGCGGCGCCGGGCAGCGCGGCGGCGGCCGCAGCGGCCAGCGGGGCCAGGACGATGGATCGGCGGTTCAGGTGGTTCATGGTTTGTCTCCTCGGGATGGAAGGGTGGAATCTCAGAACTTGTTCGGGCCCATGTAGCCAAAAAGATGGCCGGCCACCTTGCGCATCTGGATCTCTTCGGAGCCCTCGGTGATGCGGTAACGGCGGTGGTGGCGGTAGAGGTGCTCGAACGGCTTGTGGCGGCTGTAGCCGAGGCCGCCGTGCACTTGCATCGCCCGGTCGGCGGCTTCGCAGACCAGCCGGTTGGCCCAGTAGTTGCACATCGAGA
>JAYVDE010000400.1:0-12017 GCA_043749575.1 Burkholderiaceae bacterium
AGGCAAAGGTCTACAGGGCGTTGAGGGACGGTCTTCCCCGCGACTTTGTAGTCTTCTTCCAGGTCGGTTGGATCTTGCGCCGCGAGGAAGAACAAGCCAAGGATGGCGAAACTGACTTCGTTGTCTGTCACCCGGATCTTGGGTACCTTTGCATCGAAGTCAAGGGCGGCGGCGTCGGGTTCGACTCCAGCAGCGGGGACTGGTTTTCCGTCGATCGCCACCTTCAAAAGCACGCGGTCAACAACCCCGTCAACCAGGCGTTGAAGGCCAAGTATTCGATACGGTCTAAGCTGAATGAACACCATCGTTGGCGGGATCTCTCGCTCGCCAACGTCCTCAGAGGCCATGCGGTGTTCTTCCCTGATGTCGGGGATGCGAACGCCCTGAGCCGGCCCGACATGCCGCCTGCCTTGGTCGGCTGCGCGAAGGCTCTCCAAGACCCGAAAGCGTGGATTGATGCAGTCTTTTCCTATTGGGGGAACGATGCATCGGGATTCACCCCCATGGGCAGGCGCGGCGTCGATGTCCTTCGCGAGGTGTTCTCGAGATCGTTCGTAGTCGCGCCGCTGATCTCGTCGCAGTTGGCCGACCAGGAGGCGCGTCGGCTGGTTCTCACCAAGGACCAGATTCGCGTACTCGACTTCTTGCGCTCCCACCGCAGGGTCGCCGTGAGCGGTGGCGCAGGCACGGGCAAGACGGTCCTGGCACTCGAAAAAGCACGTCGCCTTGCATCCGAGGGGTTCCGAACACTGCTGACTTGCTACAACCGGCAGCTCGCGGACCACCTATCAAGCCTTTGCGCAGGCACCCCAAATCTTGATGTGATGAGCCTCCATCAACTGTGCCACCGGCAGGTTGAGAGAGCCAATCGTGCATCTGGGCGGGACCTGGTTTCCGAAGCCAAGGTAACCTATCCGGGCAAGGACCTCTACGAGGTACAACTGCCCAATGCGCTCGGATACTCCCTCGAAATTCTTCCAGATCGGTACGACGCCATCGTCTGCGATGAGGGCCAGGACTTTCGCGAGGAGTTCTGGGTTCCGCTCGAGCTGCTACTGGCCGACTACGACAGCAGCCCGCTGTACGTGTTCTACGACGACAACCAGAACTTGTATGCCTGCGCCGGGACATTCCCCATCCGCGACGAGCCGTTCTCGTTGACTACGAATTGCCGCAACACGGCACCGATTCACGTAGCCGCCTACAAGCACTACAAGGGCGTTCCGGTGAGTCCGCCCGACATTCAGGGTGATGACGTTCAGTTTGACGAGTCGCCAAGCCGAGACCCACAGGCAGCCAAGATCAATGCCCGCATCGTCGACCTTGTTGCGAGACAGGGAGTCGCGGCTGGCGACATCACGGTGCTGGTTGCCGATGCCTTGCACAAGGCCGAGTACTACGCTGCCTTGCGAAGGCTTCCGTTGCCGAAGCCGGCAACTTGGCTTGAAGAGGGCGTTCGAGGCAAATCCACGGTCCTGATCGACACCATCCAAAGGTTCAAAGGACTCGAATCGCCAATCGTGATCTTGTGGGGTTTGGACACCATCGACCTGTCTCAGCGGCAAGAACTGTTGTACGTAGGCATGAGCCGCGCAAAGTCGCTGCTGGTCATCGTGGGGCGGGCGGCAACGTGCGCTTTGTTCAAAGAATCGGCGAAACAATGAATAGTCTCCCCCGACAGACCTTATTTCCACCGAACACGCCCCCCAAGCCCATGCCGGTCATTCGACCGTCACGGACTTGACCAGGTTTCTCGGCTTGTGGTTCCGGCCGGCGCCACGCGCCTTAACTTGGCTGCGCCAAGTTAGCCTGCACCGCAAGCCACGCCATCTTGCGCGCCTGCGGCGCCGGCGCTGCGCGCCACAAGCCCATGCCGGTCATTCGACCGTCACGGACTTGGCAAGATTGCGTGGCTTGTCCACATCAGTACCGCGTGCGCAGGCGGTGTGATAGGCCAGCAACTGCAGCGGCACAACATGCAGGATGGGCGACAAGGCGCCGTAGTGCTCGGGCATGCGGATGACGTGC
Organism: Burkholderiaceae bacterium; assembly: GCA_043749575.1. Lineage (GTDB taxonomy): Bacteria > Pseudomonadota > Gammaproteobacteria > Burkholderiales > Burkholderiaceae_C > Pseudaquabacterium. The sequence continues at coordinate 2,029 of JAYVDE010000400.1, forward strand.
ACACCCGGCTCGCTGATGATGTGGGTGTCCGAGTCGGCAAACACGAACAGCTCGCCGCCGCGCGCTCGCACTTCTTGCAAGTTGCTTTTCAGCTTTTCCAGCAGCGCATCGTTGGGCGCGATGGTCACCACCGGCATCGCGCTGGTCACCAAGGCCAGCGGGCCGTGTTTCAGCTCGCCGGCCGGGTAGGCCTCGGCATGGATGTAGCTGATCTCCTTGAGCTTGAGTGCGCCTTCCAGCGCAATCGGGTAGTGCAGGCCGCGGCCCAGGAACAGCGCGTTTTCCTTGCGCGCGAATTCAGCCGCCCAGGCGATGACCTGCGGCTCCAGCGCCAGCACCGCCTGCACGGCGGCGGGCAGGTGGCGCAGCGCCTTCAGGTGCTCGGTCTCCTGCGCGTCGCTCAAGCGCCCGCGCAGCTGGGCCAGCGTCAGCGTCAGCAGGAACAAGGCCACCAACTGGGTGGTGAAGGCCTTGGTCGACGCGACGCCGATCTCCACACCCGCGTGGGTCAGAAAGTTCAGCTTGCACTCGCGCACCATCGCGCTGGTGGCCACGTTGCAGATCGTCAGCGTGTGCACCATGCCCAGACTGCGGGCGTGCTTCAGCGCGGCGATGGTGTCGGCCGTCTCGCCGCTCTGGCTGATGGTGACGACCAGCGTGCGCGCATCGGGCACGCTGTCGCGGTAACGGTACTCGCTGGCGATCTCCACGCTGCAGGGGATGCCGGCGATGCTCTCCAGCCAGTACTTGGCCGTCGAGCCAGAGTAGTAGCTGGTGCCACAGGCCAGGATCAGCACGCGGTCGATCTGCTTGAACACCGCATGTGCGCCGTCGCCAAACAGCGCGGGCGTGATGCCGGCCACCGCCTCCAGCGTGTCGCTGATGGCGCGTGGCTGCTCGAAGATCTCTTTCTGCATGTAGTGCTGGTAGGGGCCCAGCTCGGCCGCGCCGGTGTGGGCGTGCACCGTGCGCACTTCGCGCGTCACGCGCTCGAAGTGGCCATCCGGCTGGCGTGAAGTGATCCAGTACTTGCCCAGCTGCAGGTCGACCACATCGCCCTCTTCCAGGTAGACGATCTGGTCGGTGACACCGGCCAGCGCCATCGCGTCACTGGCCAAAAAGGTCTCGCCCTGGCCGTCGAACAGGCCGACCCCCAGCACCAGCGGGCTTCCTTGGCGCGCGCCCACCACCCGGTGCGGCTCGTCGCGGCAGAACACGGCGATGGCGTAGGCGCCCTTCAAGCGGCTGGTGGCGCGCTGCACGGCGTCGAACAAGTCGCCGTCGTAGAGCTGGTGCACCAAATGCGCGATGACCTCGGTGTCGGTCTGGCTCTCGAAGACATAGCCCTTGTTTTGCAGCTCGGCGCGCAATTCGTCATGGTTTTCGATGATGCCGTTGTGCACCAGCGCAATGCGATCAGCCGAAAAATGCGGGTGTGCGTTGTGCATCGCCGGCACGCCATGGGTCGCCCAGCGGGTGTGGGCGATGCCGGTGCCGCCTTGCACCTCGTCGTGCGCAATCTGCAGCGCCAGCTCGGCCACCCGGCTGGTGCTGCGGGTGCGGCGCAGGCCGCCGTGTTGGTGCACGGCCACGCCGCAAGAGTCGTAACCGCGGTATTCCAGCCGCTTCAGGCCCTCGACGAGGACCGGGACGATGTTGCGGGTACTGACGGCGCCGACGATGCCACACATGGTGATGTTTCCTGGAGGTTCAGACAGGAGCGCATCCTAGTCAGCCTAGTGAGAAATAAGTGTGCAAAGTTTCTGTCTTTGGGAAACTTTTAGTCTTGTACGTTTTATGTCGCAAGAAACTTGCCAAAATTGATGTCACATGAGCGATTCAGACAACCGTGACAGCTTGGATGCCATCGACCTGCGCTTGCTGAGCCTGCTGCAAGCCGATGCCTCGCGGTCGAACCAGGCGCTGGCTCAAGCCGCGTTTGTCTCGCCGGCCACCGCCTTGCGGCGGGTGCGGCGCTTGGTCGAGACGGGCGTGATCGAGCGCCAAGTGGCCATCGTCTCGCCGCAGCGGGTGGGCGGCCTGAGCGTGATCGTGGAAGTGACGCTCGACCGCCAGGGCGCCGAGCATGTGGCCGCGTTCGAGGCCCGCGCGGTGGCTGAAAGCCCGGTGCAGCAGTGCTACCGCGTCTCGCCCGGTCCCGACCTGGTGCTGGTGGCCTGGCTGCCCGACATGGCGGCCTACCACGCGCTGGTGCAGCGGCTGTTCACGCAGGATGCCAACGTGCGCAACGTCAAAAGTTTTTTTGCCACCCACCGGGCGAAGTTCGAGCCGGCGGTGTTGTTGCCGCCAAGCTCGGCTTGAGAGGCGTCGCCGGCAATCCTGCGGCCAAAGGCCAGGAGACCAGCACACCACTGCCGCCGCGAGCGCGCCAGGACGGGCTGCCTGGGTGACCGGCTGCCGGTGGCTGCAGCCCACGGCGCGCTAATGGCCGCAGCCACCGTGGCTGCCGCCCACGGCGCGCTGATGGCGTAAGCGGAATCTTTTGCAGACCCCGACGGCGGCGCACTTCAACCCGGTGACGCCCCCTGCGTGCCGGTGTACACCGCATAGAGCGACTGGCTCGCCGCCATGAACAGCCGGTTGCGCTTGGGCCCGCCGAAACAGACGTTGCCGCAGACCTCGGGCAGCCGGATGCGGCCGATGAGCTGGCCCTGCGGTGACCACACGGTGACGCCGCTGTAGCCGACGTTGCGACCGGCGTTGCTCGAACACCAGAGATTGCCGTCGACATCGGCGCGCACGCCGTCGGGCCCGCACTTCACACCATCGACCATGAAATTGCTGAAGAGTTTGCCGTTGCTGAGCCGGTTGTCGGCGCCGACGTCGAACACATACATGTCGCCTTTTCCGCCGTCGCCGGTGTCGCCCGGGCCCTTGCCGGTGCTGACGATGTAGAGCTTCTTGAAGTCGGGCGAAAAGCACAGGCCGTTCGGGTCGGGCACCAGCCCCTCGCTGATGAGTTGCGTCACCGTGCCGCTCTTGTCGACGCGGTAGACGGCGGTCGGCAGCTCGCGCTTGTAGCTGCCCATCTCGGGTGGCTGGCCGAGCCGCGGGTTCAGCCTGCCGCCCGTGTTGGCCGGCCCGCCGGCCGCGTCGACCGTGCCCTCGTAGAGCTGCGCGCCATACGGCGGGTCGGTGAACCAGTAGCTGCCGTCCGGGTGCGGCACCACATCGTTGGGCGAGTTCAGGCGCTTGCCGTCGAAGCTCGACGCGATCACCGTGGCCGAGCCGTCCAGCTCGTAGCGCACGACACGCCGTGTCAGGTGCTCGCACGAGAGTTGGCGCCCTTGGTAGTCGAAGGTGTTGCCGTTGCTGTTGTTCGACGGCGCACGCATCACGCTGACACGGCCGTCGTCTTCAAGCCAGCGCATCTGCCGGTTGTTCGGGATGTCGCTCCACACGAGATAGCGGCCGACAGAGTTCCAGGCCGGGCCTTCCGACCAGAGCGCGCCGGTCCACAGCCGCTGAATCGGCGCGTTGGGCTGGCGCAGGCCGTCGAAGGCCGGCTCGACCGTCAGCACGTCGGGGTCGGTGAAGTAGGTCGTGGGCGCGCCGTCGGGCCCAAAGTCACGCGGCGGCTGGGTGATCGTGCTGGGTGGTGCGCCGGGCCTGCCGGCAGCGCCCTGCGCCTGCGCTAGGCGCGGCGCCAACAACGCGGCGCCGACTGCCGCGGCCGTGCCGCGAAGCAGCTTGCGCCGCCCCATCGAATCGCCGACCCCGGCACTGATCTCGTTCTGAGCCATGTGTGTCCCCATTTTCTAGGTATCGCCGCAGCAGCGCCACGGCGAAATGTCGTGGTCACCGGAGCCGGTTCATGCTAGGGGCAGGCCATCCAGGATGCCAGCTAGGTTTACGAGCGGTCGCGCTCACCTTGCCGGCACTTCGGCGAGTGGCTGACGCCCCATGTGCCGGGCACGGCCGCCGGCCCTACAGCTTCAACAACGCCAGTCCCTTGAGGTATTCGCCTTCCGGGAACTCGATCGTCGTCGGGTGGTCGCTGCTGGCCTCCAGCCGCTGCAAGATGGCGGCATTGACCCCGGCGTCGATGCCCGCGCCGGCCACGATCTTGTGGAACAAGTCGGCATTGACGCCGCCCGAGCAGCTGAAGGTCAGCAGCAGGCCGCCCGGCGCCAGCAAGCGCAGGGCCAGGCGGTTGATGTCCTTGTAGGCCCGCGCAGCGCGCTCGGCATGGGCCACGGTGGGCGCGAACTTGGGCGGGTCGAGCACGATGGCGTCGAAGCTGCGGCCGGCGCTGATCGCCTCGCGCAGAAAGGCGTTGACGTCGGCATCGACAAAGGCATGGGCGCTGTCGTCATAGCCGTTGCGGCGCAGGTTGCCGCGTGCCAGCGCCAGCGCCGGGCCCGATGAATCGACGCTGGTGACCTCGGCAGCGCCACCGGCCAGCGCCGCCACGCTGAAACCGCCGCTGTAGCTGTAGCCGTTCAGCACGGTCTTGCAGCCCAGTTGGCGCACCAACTCGGCAAAGCGCCGGCGGTTGTCGCGCTGGTCGAGGTAATAACCGGTCTTGTGGCCCAGCGCGACATCGAGCCCCAAGGCCCAGCCGTGTTCGCTGATCGCCAGCTCGGTGGCACCGCCGCCGCGCAGCCAGCCGGTGCGCGGCGGCAGGCCTTCCAGCGCGCGGGCGCTGGCGTCGCTGCGCTCGTACAGCCGGCTGGTGCCGGTGATCGTGCACAGCGCGTCGGCAATGGGCTCGCGCCAGCGCTCCATGCCGGCAGTGCCGAACTGCGCGCTCAACACCTCACCGTAGCGGTCGACGATCAGCCCGGGCAGGCCGTCAGCCTCACCGTGCACCAGGCGCTGGCCGTCGCTGGGGATCGCCAAGCGGCCTCGCAACGCAATGGCCTTGCGCAGCCGGGCTTCGAAAAAGGCCGCGTCGATGCGCTGGGCCTCGTCGAAGCTCCAGGCCCGCACGCGGATGGTGGAGGCCGGGCTGAACGCGCCCCAGGCCAGGAACTGGCCATCGTGCGATTCCACCCGCACGGTCTCGCCGGCATCGGCGCTGCCCTTGGCGATGCTGCCCTGGAACACCCAGGGGTGGCGGCGCAGCAGCGAGCGCTCCTTGCCTTCGCGCAATCGAATGGATTTCATGGCCGGGATTGTCGGTGCGCCGGCGCCTGGGTTGGCGGCTGGGTTGGCTGGCTGGGCTGGCGGATTCGCTCAGCGATCAAGCGCGCCGCCGCAGCACATCAGCCCCGCGTCACTTGCGCCTGGCCCGCGGATGCGCGGCGTCGTAGACCTTGGCCAGGTGTTGACAACGCCCGCAACGCGGGCGTTGCGTCGCAGGCTCATATCACGAAGCGATGTGAAGGCGCGCAGCGCCGGGCCGAAGACAAAATCCAGTCGTCACTTGCGCTTGGCCCGCGGATGCGCAGCATCGTAGACCTTGGCCAAGTGCTGAAAGTCCAGCTTGGTGTAGACCTGCGTCGTGGTGATGCTGGCGTGGCCCAGCAGCTCTTGCACAGCGCGCAAATCGCCGCTGCTCTGCAGCAGGTGTGATGCATAGCTGTGGCGCAGCATGTGCGGGTGCACGCCGGTGGCCAGGCCGGCATCACGCGCCAGCAACTGCAGGCGGCTGCGCACCTGGCTGTCGCTCAAGCGCGTTCCGCGGTTGCTGACGAACAGCGCCGGTTCGCCCGCGTGGGCCAAGCTGCCGCGCAGCGCCAGCCATTCGGCCAAGGCCTGCAGCGCCGGGCCACCCACCGGCACACTGCGGCGCTTGCGGCCTTTGCCCAGCACATGGGCGGTGGCGTCGGGCAGGTCGACCCAGCCGGCGGCTTCTGTGCTGGCCACCGCATCCAGCCCGGTCAGTTCGCCCACCCGCAGGCCGCAGCCGTAGAGCAGCTCGACGACGCAGTGGTCGCGCGCGCGCAGCGCCGGGTGCGCGGTGGCGGGCATCTGCTGCGCCAGCGCCACGGCCTGGTCGACGTTCAGCGCCTTGGGCAGCGGCTTGGGGCCCTTGGGCGCACGCAGGCCGTCGACCGGGTTGTGTTGCACCCGCCGCTCGCGGCCCCAGTGTTTGTACAGGCCGCGCCAGGCGGCCAGTGCGATGGCGATGCTGCGCGGCCCCAGGCCACGCTCACGCAGCTGCACCGTCCAGCCGCGCACATGGTGCGGCTGGGCTTGCAGCAGATCAACGCCCTCGTCGGCGGCCAGCTGCTGCAGCCAGCCCAGCGCGTCGCCGTACATCGCCAGCGTGCGGGCGGCAAGCCGCCGCTCCACCCGCAGGTGCTGCAAAAAATGCTGGATGCCCTCGCCCAGCGCCGGCCTGGCCATCGGCGCCACCTAATTCAGCGGCAGCAGCCGGGTCAGCGCCGCGCTGGCCACTTCGCCGATGCGCCCCAAAAACTCGGTGCCCATGTCGGCGCCGTAGCGCGTGGCGTCGGGCGAGCCCAGCACCAGCAGGCCGAAGGCCGCATCGTGCGCCGCCGTGCGCAGCGGGATCAGGGCGATCGACAACACGCTGCCGGCCTCGTCCAGCCAGCCGGCCGGCTCGAAGCCCGAGTTGAGGCCGCAGTAGGGCTGCGTCAGGCTGGTGGCCAGGCTCTTGGTGTCGTCGCTGGCACCCTGGGTGAAGGGCAGCGCGGCGTAGGCCTCGTCGGCACCCCACAGCCGCAGTGCCGCCTGGGGGATCATGAATTCATGCTGCAGCGACGCCAGCAGCACGCCGGGCAGCGCGCTGGGGGCGCCGGCCAGCAAGATGTCGCGGGTGAACCGGTGCAGCCGGTCGGCGATGGCGACGTTGTCCTGGCCGTGGCGGATCATTTCCATGATCTTCTGCTCCAGCCCCTTGTGCTTGTCGCGCAGCATTTCCATCTGCCGCTCCTGCAGCGACACGGCCCGCTGGCCATGCGGGCTGGTCAGCTGCACGCTGGCCAGCAACTCGGCATGGCGCTCGAAGAAGCCCGGCGTGTTGGCCAGGTAATTGGCGATGTCGCTTTCGGTAATGCCGCCTTGGATCGTCACAGTTCTATCTCTCCCTCAAAGACCGTCTCGGCCGGCCCGGTCATGAACACACTGGCGTCGTCGTCGGGCCAGGCGATGGTCAGCAGGCCGCCGCGGGCCTGCACGTCGACGCTGCGGTCCAGCCAGCCCAGGCGGATGCCGGCCACCACCGCAGCGCATGCGCCGGTGCCGCAGGCCAGCGTTTCACCGGCATCACGTTCGTAGACCCGCAGCGCGATCTGGCTGCGCGAGACCACCTGCATGAAACCGGCGTTGACCTTGCGCGCAAAGCGCCCATGCTGCTCGACCCGCGGCCCCAGCGCGGCCACCGGCGCCTCGCGCACATCGGCCACCCGCTGCACCGCATGCGGGTTGCCCATCGACAGCACGGCAACCTGCACTTGCCGGCCTTCGCCCACGTCCAAGGGCCATAACTCGAAACCACCTTCGCGCTGCGCCACCAAGCCGTTCGCGTCGAAGGGCACCAGCGCCAGGTCGAACACCGGGCGGTTCATGTCGACGCTGACGCGGCCGTCGTCCTGCAGGTGCAGGCGCAACCGGTTGTTGACAGTGTCCACCGTCACCGTGCGCTTCGTCGTCAGGCCGTGCTCGTGCACAAAGCGCACGAAGCAGCGTGCGCCATTGCCACAGTGCTCGACCTCGTCGCCGGTGTTGTTGAAGATGCGGTAGCGGAAATCGGCATCGGCACTGCGTGAGGGCTCGACCAGCAAGATCTGGTCGGCGCCCACGCCGAAACGGCGGTCGCCCAAGCGGCGCAGCTGTTCAACGCTGAGGTCGATCGGCGCGCGGGTGGCGTCGAGCACGACAAAGTCGTTGCCGGCGCCCTGCATCTTGGTGAACTTCAATCGCATCGCCGGATTATCGGGGCCGGGGTGGACCCGGCGCTCAGTACAGCGCGTATTCAGTACAGCGAACCCTCGCCGGCCGGCCGGGTCTTGAAGCGTTTGTGCACCCACAGGTACTGCGCCGGGTTCAGGCGGATCTGGTCCTCGATCCAGCGGTTCATGCGGCTGGCCGCAGCGATGTCGTCGTCACCGGGAAAATCTTCCCAGGGCGGCAGGAAGCGCACCCGGTAGCCCTGGCCACCGGGCAAGATGTCGGCCACCACCGGCTGCACCACCATGCCCAGCGAGCGCGCCATGCGCGCCGGCGCCAGCAGCGTGGCGGCGGGCACGTTGAAGAAGGGTACGAAGGCGGCGTCCTTGGCGCCGAAATCCATGTCGGGCAGGTTGAAGAAGGCATGGCCCCGCTTGATCGCCCGCACCAGTGGCAGCGCCCGCTCGCTGCGGGCAAAAATCTCGGCCAGGCCAAACCGCAATCGGCCGCTGCGCATCGCCTGGTCGAACACCGCATTGCTCTGCGCCTGGTAGATCGACGCCACCTTGCCGCCCTGGAACAGCTGGGTGGCCACGCCCGCGACGTCCAACGCCACGAAGTGCGGCACCAGCCACATCACCGGCTTGGCGCTGCGCTGGGCCAGGCCGACATCCCCCTCGACCTGGATCAGCGACTTCAAGCGCGCGGGCGAGGCGTACCAGAGCAGGCCACGCTCCAGCAGGCTGCGCGCCAGCCACTGAAAGTGCTCGCGCACCAGCTGGCGGCGGCGGCCATCGTCCCAGTCGGGCAGGCACAAGGCCACGTTGCGCAGCGCCACCCGCCGGCGGCCACCGGCCAGCCGGTGCAGCAAAGCCCCCAGGCCGCGGCCCAGCGCCGCCTGCACACCCAGCGGCAAGCGCTGCAGCAACCACAACAGGCCCAGCACGGCCCTGGCGACCCATTCCCCGATCATTTAGCCGCCTCGTCACCGGTGGCTGCATGCACCGCACGCGGTTGCTTGTAGCGGGCGTAGCCCCACAGGTACTGGGTGGGGCACTGGGCGATCAGCCGCGCCATCTCGGCGTTGATCACGGTGGCGCAGGCCACTTGCAGCGCCGCGTCGTCGGCGGCCAGTGTCGGCAGCGGCTGCGCCGGCTGGCAGACCCGCAACACGTAACCACGGCCCCGCGGCAGGCGCTCGGCCCAGATCATCAGCAGCGCCGCGCCGGTCTGCTGCACCAAGCGGGCGGCCAGCGTCATGGTGTAGGCCGGGCGGCCGTAGAACGGCGCCCAGACGCCCATGCCGGCGGGCGGCACCTGGTCGGGCAGCAGGCCCACCGCCTCGCCGCGGCGCAGCGCGCGGATCATCTGCCGCACGCCTGAGAGCGCCGCCGGCGCGGTGGCCAGGCCGGGCCGGGCGCGGGCGGTTTCTTCCAGCGTGCGCAGCCAGGGCTGGCGCGCCGGGCGGTACATCGCGGTCAGCCGGCTGCGGTCACCAAAACGCTCGGCGATGGCCTGAGCGCAGACTTCGAAGCAGCCCAGGTGCGGTGTCAGCAGCACCAGGCCACGGCCGTCGTCCAGCGCAGCGGCGATCAGCGCATCACCCTGCCACTGCACGACGGCGCCCAGCGGGCGGTCGGTGGGCCGCAGCCACAGCCAAGGCAGTTCAGCCACCAGCCGGCCGGCCTCGGCCACCGCCTGGCGGCGCTGCGCGGTGCTCAGGCCGGCCAGCGCGGCATGGGCGTTCAAGCGCTGCCGGTAGCTGGCCGACAAGGCATAGGCCAGCCAGCCCAGCCCCGCGCCGCAGCCGTGCAAAGTGGGCAAAGACCATCGTGAGAGCCAGCGAATCAGCGTGAGCATGGTCTCTATAATCGCTGCATCGCCGAGTTATAGAACTACTTGCGGGGCGAATCGTGGCTTGGATGCCACGCCGTGTCAGGGCTGCAACCGCACCCGGGCGCGAGAAGTACCGCTAAAGCGTTCGCCGCCATTCCAGAGTTTTTGGGCGGTTGAAACGGCGACGCAGCTTTCAACCCACCTGGACTTTGCACACATGGCGAACGACTTTCTCTTCACGTCTGAATCGGTCTCCGAAGGCCACCCCGACAAGGTGGCTGACCAAATTTCAGACGCCATCCTCGACGCGATTTTCAAGCAAGACCCGCGCA
>JAYVDE010000401.1:0-11994 GCA_043749575.1 Burkholderiaceae bacterium
GGAAGGCCTGGCCGCCGCGCTGGCCAACCCGCCCGACCTGCTGCTGCTGGACATGCAGCTGCCCGACGGCGATGGGGTGTCGCTGTTGCAGGCGCTGCGGGCGCCTCCGAACGGTTTGAACGTGCCGGCGGTGATGGTGTCGGCGGCGGCACGGGCCAGCGACCTGGCGCGTGCGCGGGAGGTCGGCTTTGCGGCCTATTGGACCAAGCCGGTGGTCGTCGACGACGTGCTGGCCGGGCTGGACACCTTGCTGGCCCGGCGGTGACAGGCCCGCGGCGCGGGCGCGACCTACACTGGCTTGGATGGTAGACCCAGGGCAATCCGAAGAATCACGCCAGGCCTGGGTCGTGGTCTGGGCCTGCTTCACCGCGCTGGCGGTGATCTTCGGCGTCTCGTACTCGTTCGCCGCGTTCTTTGCCTCGCTGACGCGCGATTTCCAGGCCGACCGGGCCGACGTCTCGCTCGTTTTTGGCCTGTCAGGGTTGGTGTACTTCATCGGGGGCGCCGGCGGCGGGATGCTGGCCGACCGCTACGGCCCGCGCGTGGTCTGCAGTGCCGGCATGCTGCTGATCGCCGCCGGCTTGCTGGTCAGCAGCCTGGCCCAATCGATGGCGGTGGTCTATGCCGGCTACGGGCTGGGCATCGGCTTGGGCATCGCGCTGGTCTACACACCGTCGATCGCCTGCGTCCAGCCCTGGTTCACGCGGCGGCGCGGGCTGGCCGCGGGCATCGCCAGCGCCGGCGTCGGCGCCGGCACGGTGGCGGTGCCGCTGGCGGCCACCGCGCTGATCGGCGCAGTGCAGTGGCGCGGCGCAATGGCGGTGCTGGCCGGCGGCGTGTTGGTGCTGGGGCTGGGCGCCACTTTGCTGCTGCGGCGCGCACCGTCGGCCACGGCCGGCAAGGGCGGCGCGGTGGCCGGCCACACCTTGCGCCAGGCGATACGCACACCGGCCTTTCGCTGGATGTACCTGATGTTGGTGGCGGCGTCGCCCAGCATGTTCATCCCATTTGCCCATGTGTCGGCCGCGGCCCGCGATCTGGGGGTGGCCGACGCGCGGGCGGTGGGCCTGGTTGGGCTGATCGGCATCGGCAGCCTGATCGGCCGCTTTGTCATCGGTGCGCTGGCCGACCGCGCCGGCCGGCCGCTGACCTTGGCGCTGGCGCAGGCCTCGCTGGGCTTGTCGTACTTGCTCTGGGCCGCCGCCGACGGTTACCTGGCGATGGCGGCCTTCGCGCTGTGGTTGGGCCTCAGCTATGGCGGCATCGTCTCGCTGATGCCCGCGCTGTGCATGGACTTGTTCGGCGCGCGGGCGGTGTCGGCCATCATCGGCACGCTCTACAGCGGTGCGGCTTTCGGCAACCTGCTGGGGCCGTGGCTGGCCGGCGCGGTGTTCGATGCCCAGCGCAGCTACTTGCCGGTGATCTGGGGCTGCATGGCGCTCAGCGCGCTGGCCACTGCCGCCACCTGTCGCTTGGTTGGTCGCCCGGCCGCCACCCCCTCGAGCCCGACGCCGACGCGATGAAGACTTTGTCCTGCGGCATCCTGTTGATCAACCCGGACAGCGAGTTGCTGCTGTGCCATGTCACCGGCGCCTGGCACTGGGACATCCCCAAGGGCACGGCCGAGCCGGGCGAGTTGCCGCTGGCCGCCGCGCTGCGCGAGACCCGCGAAGAATGTGGCCATGACTTTGAGGCGCGGCCCCTGCTCGACCTGGGCCGCAGGCCCTACCGCCCGCGCAAGGACCTGCACCTCTTCGCCTTGCTGACCGAGCGCTTCGACGCCGCCGGCTGCCATTGCGGCAGCTTCTACACCGACGCCTGGGGCCGCGACCGGCCCGAGATGGACGGCTTCGAATGGACGCCGTTTCACCGCGTGCACCGCCGCTGCGCCCGCCACATGGCCGAGGTGTTGACGCAATCCTTGTCGCTGGCGGCGCTGTTGGCGCAGCTGCAGGCCATGTCTTTGCCGCCGCCCTAGACTGCGCCACTCGTTGTTGATGCCGATCGCCGGAGTGCCATGATCTTGTCTCGTCGCTTGTCCCGTTACCTGTCCGGTTGCCTGTCGCCGCTGTTCGCACCGCTGCTGTTGGCGCTCACGCTGGGTTTCACCGGCCCTGCCGCATTGGCCCAAACCCAGGCCCGAACCCAGGCCCGAACCCAGGCCCAGACCCCGCCCCAAGCCACCGCAGCGTCGCCGGCCGGGCTGCAGCGGGTCACCCAGGTCGAAGGCATTACCGAATACCGGCTGGCCAACGGCCTGCAATTGCTGCTGGTGCCCGACGACACCAAGCCCACCACCACCGTCAACGTCACCTACCGGGTCGGCTCGCGGCACGAGAGTTACGGCGAGACCGGCATGGCCCACCTGCTGGAGCACCTGATCTTCAAGGGCACGCCGACCACCCGCAACGTGATGGCCGAGGCCGGCAAGCGCGGCCTGCGCTTCAACGGCAGCACCTCGTTCGACCGCACCAACTACTACGCCAGCTTCTCGGCCAACCCCGACACCCTGCGCTGGTACCTCAGCTGGCAGGCCGACGCGATGCTCAACAGCTTCATCGCCCGCGCCGACCTGGACACCGAGATGACGGTGGTGCGCAACGAGATGGAAATGGGCGAGAACAACCCGTTCCGCGCCACCTCGCAGCAGACCCTGGCGGCGATGTACCAGTGGCACAACTACGGCAAGTCGACCATCGGCGCCCGCGCCGACGTCGAGAACGTCGACATCGGCCGCCTGCAGGCTTTCTACCGCCAGCACTACCAGCCCGACAACGCCACCTTGGTGGTGGCCGGCAAGTTCGACACCGCCCAGGTGCTGGCCTGGACGGCGCAGTATTTCGGGCCTTTGCCCCAACCGACCCGGCTGCTGCAGCGCACCTACACGCTGGATGCGGTGCAGGACGGCGAGCGCAGCGTCACCGTGCGGCGCAAGGGCGGCGCGCCGCTGCTGCTGGTGGGCTGGCACGGCGTGCCGGCCGCCCACCCCGACTACCCGGCGGTGCAGGCGCTGGTCGAGATCCTGGGCGCGGCGCCGTCGGGGCGGCTGCACAAGCGGCTGGTCGACCAGCAACTGGCGGCCTCCACCTTCGGCTTCAGCTACGGCCTGGCCGAGCCAGGCCCGCTGATGCTGGGCGCCAAACTGGCGCCGGGCCAGGATGTGACCAAGGCCCGCGAGGCACTGCTGGCCACGGTCGACGCCATCGCCACCGAGCCGATCACCGCCGAAGAACTGGAGCGGGTGCGCACCCAGGCCCTGAACGACTGGAACGAGGCCTTCAGCGACCCCGAGCAAGTGGGCGTGGCACTGTCCGAGGCCATCGGCAACGGTGATTGGCGGCTCTACTTCATCGAGCGCGACCGTATCCGCACGCTCAAACTGGCCGACGTGCAGCGCGTGGCCACCACGCTGCTGCTGCCCGACAACCGCACCGTGGGTACCTACCTGCCCACCGACGAGCCCCGCCGCGCACCGGCGCCGGCGCGCGTCGACCTGGCGCCGATGGTGGCCGGCTACCAGGGTGATGCCGCGGTGGCCCAAGCAGAAGCCTTCGACCCCACCCCGGCCACCCTGGACGCGCGCACCCAGCTCGCCGCGCTGCCCAGCGGCCTGAAGGTGGCGCTGCTGCCCAAGGGCACCCGCGGCGGTACGGTGCAGGCGCGGCTGACGCTGCGCTTTGGCGACGAGAACAGTCTGCGCGGCTACGGCGTGGCGGTGTCGGCAATGGGCGCGCTGATCGACAAGGGCGGTGCGGGCTTAAGCCGCGAGCAGATCCGCGATGCTTTCGACCAGCTGCGTGCCCAGGTGGGCATCAGCGCGGGCGGGCAGGGCTTGTCGGTGGCCATCACCACCGTGCGCGAGCATTTGCCGGCGGTGATCACGCTGGTCGGCAAACTGCTGCGCGAGCCGGCCTTTCCGGCCGACGCGCTGGACGAACGCCGCCGCCAGCTGCTGGCCAGCATCGCCAGCCAGCGCAGCGAGCCCGGCGCAGTGGCCGCCAACGCGCTGCAGCGCCACGGCAACCCCTACCCGCGCGGAGACCTGCGCTACGCCGCCAGCTTCGACGAGACGGTGCAGGACGTGCAGGGCCTGACGCTGGATGCAGTGCGGGCCGCACACCGCCAGTTCGTCAGCGCGGCGAGCGGTGAATTCAGTGCCGTCGGCGACCTGGACGCCGCCGCGGTGCGGCTGGCGTTGGACACCGCCTTCGGCGATTGGGCCGCGCCGGCGGTGGGCGCGGCAGCAGCCAAGCCGTTCGTCCGTGCGCCGCAACCCTGGCTGGCGCCGCAACCCACCCGCCAGCTGCTGGCCACGCCCGACAAGCCCAATGCCAACCTGGTGCTCGACCAGCCGGTCGCCATCAACGACAGCCACCCCGACTTCGCGGCGCTGTTGATGGCCAACCACCTGCTGGGCGGTGACGCCAGCTCGCGGCTGTGGGCGCGCATCCGCGAGCAGGACGGTCTGAGCTACGACGTGCGCTCGGGTCTCTCGTGGAACCCGTTCGAGCTGCATTCGCGCTGGTCGGCGTCGGCCATCTTCGCGCCGCAGAACCGGTCCAAGGTCGAGGCCGCGCTGCAGGAAGAAGTCGCCCGGGCGCTGAAGGACGGTTTCAGCGCCGCCGAGCTGGCCGCCGGCCAGACCAGCGTGCTCAACCAGCGCCGGCTGGGCCGCGCGCAAGACCCGGCGGTGGCCGGTGCGCTGGGCAGCAACCTGTACCTGCAGCGCAGTTTTGCGCTGCACCAGCAAAACGACGACCGCATCGCCGCACTGACGCTGGCCCAGGTCAACGCGGCGCTGCGCCGCTACATCGATCCCGCCAGCTGGGCGGTGTTCTGGGCCGGTGACTTCAAGCCCTGATTTTTTCAAGCCCGCACGCCATTCACGCCACCCGCCTTGAACGACCCCCAGGAGAGCGCATGTCCAGCAGCCCCAGCAGCCCCAGTAGCCCCAGTAGCCCCAGCCCCAGCACCCTCACCACCGCCATCCCCGCCAGCTCGCTGACCGCGCAGATCGACGCCGCCGCCCGCGACATCGAGGCCCGGCTGATTGCCTGGCGGCGTGACCTGCATGCCCACCCCGAGCTGGGCAACCGCGAGTTCCGCACCGCCGCCATCGTCGCCGAGCACCTGCGCGCGCTGGGTTTCGACGAGGTGCGCACCGGCGTGGCCCACACCGGCGTGGTGGGGCTGTTGAAGGGCGCGCTGCCCGGCCCGGTGGTGGCTTTGCGGGCCGACATGGACGCCCTGCCGGTGGCCGAAGAGGTCGATCTGCCATTCGCCAGCAAAGTGAAAGCCGAGTGGAACGGCGCGCAGGTCGGTGTCATGCACGCCTGCGGCCACGATTGCCACACCGCCATCCTGATGGCGGTGGCCGAGGTCTTGGCCAGCCAGCGCGGGGGCTTAAGCGGCACGGTGAAGTTCATCTTCCAGCCGGCTGAAGAGCTGCCGCCCGAGGGTGAGGAGGGCGGCGCCAAGATGATGATCGAAGAAGGCGCGATGGAGAACCCGCGGCCGGCGGCGATCTTCGGCCTGCATGTCACCTCCAGGCTGCCGCTCAACCTGGTGGGCTACCGGCCCGGTCCCACCATGGCCAGCGCCGACAACCTGAAGATCACCGTGCATGGCAGCCAGACGCATGGCGCCATGCCCTGGGCGGGCGTCGACCCGATCGTCGTCTCGGCCCAGGTGGTGCTGGGTCTGCAGACGGTGATCAGCCGCCAGACCGACCTGACCCGCGAGCCGGCGGTGCTGACCATCGGCACCATCCACGGCGGCCTGCGCGAAAACATCATCCCCGAGTCGGTCGAGATGCGCGGCACCATCCGCACCTTCGACGAGGAGATGCGCGACGACATCCACGAGCGGGTCACCTACCTGGCGCAGGCGATCGCCCGCGGCTCGCGCGCCGGCTGCACGGTCTGCATCAAGAAAAATTACCCGGTCACTGTCAACGACCCGGCGCTGACCGCGGCCATGCTGCCCACGCTGGGCCGGGTCGCCGGGCCGGGCAAACTGGCGCTGGTGCCCAAGGTCACCGGCTCGGAGGACTTCTCGTTTTTCCAGCAAGTGGTGCCGGGGCTGTTCATCTTCTTGGGTGTCACGCCCGAGACCCAAGATGTCGGCAAGGCCGCGCCCAACCACTCGCCGCGCTTCTATGTCGATGAGCGCTGCCTGGTCACCGGCGTGCGCGCGCTGGCGCATCTGGCGGTCGACTTCCTCGAAGCCCACCCGGCCGCCTGACCGTAGCGGCCCCGCCCGCCCGTCCGTCTGCCCACACGTCCATCCGTCAGTTAGTCCGCTAGTCCACCGCCGCCTGGAGTGCCGTCATGACCACCCCGCTTGCCGAAACCACCGCCACCGAACTGCTGCGCCTGTACCGCAGCGGTGCCGCATCGCCCGTCGAGGCCACCCGCGAGGTGCTGGCGCGCATCGACCGGCTGAACCCGCAGCTGAACGCCTTCTGCCTGGTCGACGCGGAGTCGGCGATGCAACAGGCCCGTGACAGCGAAGCCCGCTGGCAGCGCGGTGCGCCCATCGGCCCGTTGGACGGCGTGCCGACCTCGATCAAAGACCTGATCCTGACGCGAGGCTGGCCGACCCGGCGTGGCTCGTTGACGGTCGATGTGAACCAGCCCTGGGAGGTCGATGCCCCGGTCACGGCCCGGCTGCGCGCGGCCGGCGCGGTGCTGCTGGGCAAGACCTGCACGCCCGAGTTTGGCTGCAAGGGCGAGACCAACTCACCGCTGACCGGCATCACCCGCAACCCCTGGGACTTGACGCGCACGCCCGGTGGCTCGTCGGGCGGCACGGCCGCGGCGGTGGCCGCCGGCCTGGGGCCGCTGAGCGTGGGCACCGACGGCGCGGGCTCGGTGCGCATCCCGGCGGCGTTTTGCGGCAACTTCGGCTTGAAACCCAGTTTTGGCCGCGTGCCGGCTTACCCGTTGTCGCCGTTCGGCACGGTCGCCCACCTGGGCCCGCACACCATGAGCGTGGCCGATGCGGCGCTGATGATGAACGTGCTGGCCCAGCCCGACGCCCGCGACTGGACGGCGCTGCCCTACGACGCGCGCGACTACCGTGTCGGCCTGGACGACGGCGTGCGCGGCCTGCGCATCGCCTACTCGCCGACGCTGGGCTACGTGAAAAACGTGCATCCGGAGGTGGCGGCGGCGGTGGCGCGCGCGGTGCGTGATCTGGAGGCGCTGGGCGCGGTGGTCGAAGCCGTCGACCCCGGCATCGAGGATTCACTCGACATCTGCACCGGCCTCTGGTTTCTGGGCGCGGCCACGGTTTGGGCCGGGCTCAGCGCCGAACAGCGCGCGGTGGTCGACCCGGACTTCCGTGCCGAGGTCGAACTGGGTTCGAGCCTGTCGGCGGTGGCCGTGGCACAGCTGAACCTGCGGCGCGGCGCGCTGGGCTCGCAGCTGCGGCAGTTCATGCAGGGCTACGACCTGATCGCCACGCCGGCGGTGTCGGTGCCGGCCTTCGAAGCCCGGCCCGCCGGTCACAGCCCGCTGAGCCCCGAGGCCATGCTGGGCTGGACACCGTTTTCCTTCCCGTTCAACCTGAGCCAGCAGCCGGCGGCCAGCATCCCGTGCGGCCTGACCACCGACGGCCTGCCGATCGGCTTGCAACTGGTGGGGCCGATGTTTGGCGACGCGCTGGTGCTGCGCGCCTGCCGGGCTTACGAAAGCGTGCGGCCGATCAGCCGGCCGAGCCTGGCCTGGGCGGGTTGATCTGGTTGATTTGGCCGCTCTGGCCGGCCCGGCCGGACCGAACGGTCTGGCGGCGCTGCCAGCGGCTGCGCGTCAAACGCTGGTGGCCGCCCAACTCGCCCGGTTGATCGCCCATGAGCCCACTGAATCGGGCGTGCCGTGCGAGAAAAAGTCCAAGCGCAGCTGCTGGGCGTCGGTGCTCAGCAGGCCGTAGTTCTGGCACTTCGAGCCCACGCCCACCAGCTTGTTGATCGCCGCGCCCGACGCGGTGGCGTCGTGCAGCCACTGGCCTTGCCCCAAGTCGATCGACTTGAAGCGGTTGGCGTGGATGTCGCCGCTGAGCACCAGGATCTTGTACTTGCGGGCCTGCGCCATCAGCCAGGCGTGGTCGTCGAACAGACCCCAGCGTTCGCCGCAGTCGTCGTCGATCACCGAGCCCGAGGCCAGCAGGTGCATCGCCGTGGGGCCTGCGGCCAGCTTGGCTTCGATCTGGCTGCGCTGCGCCGCGCCCAGCAGGTCGCGTTTGCGGCGCCACGAGCGGCCGTCGGTCAGGTGCAGTTGCAGGTCGTTGCCCAGGTTGCGAAACCGATAACCCGGCGGTGCTTCATCGGGCTGGTTGATCGCCCAGTCGTTGTAGGCGGTGGGAAAGCTGCCGGGCGCCAGCCGGGCTTCCAGCGTGCGCACGAAGGCATTGAACAGCGCCCGCGACGTCCGGATCTTGTCGACATAGACCTTGAGGTCGATCGCGCCCTCGGCGTGGCACTCGTCCCAGAGAAAGTCGTGGTCGTCCCAGATGGCATCGGTGGCCACGGCTTTGACCAGCGCGCGGAACTGCGGCTGGTCGAGCTGCAGCGTCCAGCGTGCCAACACGTATTGCAGGAAATCGACCGGCGCCATCTCGCGCGGGTGGTTGGTGTGGATCGGGTAGGGGCCGGCGTCGAGGTAGATCGAATCGCCCAGCAGCAGCAGCCGGTCGGGGTGCTGCGCGGCGATCTGGTCCCAAACCGGTTGCTGCGCGAACACGGTGGTCGACATGCAGGAGGTGAAGGCGATTTTCATCAAACGGGCTCCTCGGTACCGTGGCGCCAGCGCGGCGGCGGTGGGCCAATGTAGCCCGATTCACCGCGTGGCTTGGGGGCTGCCGCGGTGCCGGATTGGGGGTGCGCCGGTGGTGGGGGCGCAGCGATGCAGGTGAATACCGGGTTCACGCCCGGTTACGACTGCGCACTGAACTGCGCGGGGATCGAGCCGAAATGGCCTAAGGCAATGCTGACCGCGCCGCGAGGGACTTGTTCAGCGTTGCCCTAAAGGCGGGCAGGGCCTTGCTGGTGCCCCTTGTCCCTTCCCCGGTGCAGTTCAACCCGACGCCCCAGACCATGAAGCGCTCTGTCCTCTCCCGCCTGCGCCGGACGCTGCACGACGGTGTGCGCCGGGCGATCACCCGCCTGCCGCAAGCCTGGCGCTTTGCGCTCTTCCGGGCGATGGTCAGGTGCGACCCGGCACCCGACGCACGCCTGGAGCTGAAGATCGCCGAGACCCAGGATGAGCTCGAGGCATGTTTTCGCATCCTGCACGACTCGTACGTGGCGGCGGGCTTCATGAAACCCGACCCGTCGGGCCTGCGGCTGACCGTCTACCACGCCCTGCCGACCACGACCACCTTGTGCGCCAAGTGGGACGGCCGCGTCGTCGGCACCATCAGCATCATCCGCGAAGGCGTGTTCGGCTTTCCGCTGCAGTCGGTCTTCGACCTGACGGCGCTGCGCGCCAAGGGCGGCCTCATCACCGAGGTGTCCTCGCTGGCGGTTGATCCTGCGTTCCGCAAGACCGGTGGCATGGTGATGTTCCCGTTGATGAAGTTCATGCGCGAGTACGCGAAGTTCTACTTCGACACCCGGCACCTGGTCATCGCCGTCAACCCCGATCGCATCGAGATGTACGAATCGCTGCTGTGCTTCGAGCGGCTGCACAACAGCGAGGTCGGCCACTACGACTTCGCGAACGGCGCGCCGGCCGTGGGTGCCACGCTCGACCTGCGGCACGCCGACGAGCGCACCGAGCGGCTGTACACCGGCAAGCCCCGGCACAAGAACCTGCACCGCTACCTCTACGTTGATCCGCTGTGCAACATCCAATGGCCGGCGCGGCCCTTGCACACCACCAATGACCCGGTGCTGACGCCGGTGATCATGGACTACTTTTTCAACCAGCGAACCCGCGTCTTCGACACGCTGGACAAGCGCAAGCGCCTGCTGCTGCGCTCGATCTACGACCATCCGTCGTATGCCGACGTGCTGCCCGCGGCCGGTCTCGACACCCGGTTGGCGATCCCTTTGCGCCGGCACCAGCGCTTCTCCATCCGCTGTCCGGCGCGCTTCTGGGTGCAGGCCAACGGCACCGAGCTGGCCTACCCGATGCAGGTGATCGAGCTGTCGGAACACGGTTTCCAGGCAGAGTGCGGGACACGCCTGCCCGAAGGCACACCAGGCCGGGTCGAGATCGAGCTGGGCCCACACACGACCACCAGCGTGGCGGCCACGCCGGTGCGGCGCATCGAACATGCCGGCGCGGTGTACCACGGCTTCTCGGTACCGCAGCCCGACGCCGCCTGGCGGCGTTGCGTGAGCGCACTGCAGGCCGGCCGCACGCAGGCCGAACTGGCACTGGCCGTGCCGGCCGCCCGGCCGGCGCCGGCTGCTGCTGCCCAGCCGCACCAGGCCGCCCTGCAGCCCGCATAGCCCGCATAGCCCGCATCGCCGCCGGCGCGCTGGCGATCTCCCCTCGGCGTGACTTCGGTCGCGTCAACCCCCCTTCAATGGGCCTGCCACACCGCCGCGAGCAAGATAGAGTGCCCTATGAGGATCGCTGACGCGCTACGCGGGTCGATCCAATAGCCATTTATTCGCTTCGCCGTTTCAGGCCGGCAGGGGCGACAACATGAACAGGCATAGGGGATTCGGTGTGATCAGGCTGTTCAATCACTACTTTCACGCGTGGACGCTGCGCCGGATCTTTTTCGATTTCCTGCTGTCGCTGGCGGCCCTGGCCGGCGTGACCATGGTGCAGGCCGAGAGCCTGCGGCTGGCGGTGCCGATGGTCGGTGCCCAAGTGTTCAGCATCGCCGCCGGCCTGTTTGTGATCAACAGCGCGTCGGGCTTGTACCAGCGGGCCCAGGATTGGTCGCTGGTCGAATCGTTCTGGCGTGCCGCGCTGGCGCTGGCGCTGGCCTTGGCGCTCACCTACCAGATCTTCCGGGTGTTGCCAGTGGGCTTCGGCGATATCGAGGCCATCCGCAGCTCGGCGATGCTGGTGATCGCTGCGCTGATCCTGCGCCGTGTGGTGATGGGCTACTGGGCCACCAAGTCGCGCGCCGGGGCGCGGGTGCTGATCTTCGGCGCCGGCCAGGCCGCCCATATGGTGGGCAGCACGCTGCGTGCCGCTGATCCGCTGGCCACGGTGGTGGGCTACTTTCCGGGGCCGAACGAGAAGCACAGCGTCGTGACCGAAGCGCAACATCTGTCGACCCACCAGTCGTTGCTGCAGACCGCCCAGCGCTTGGGCGTTGACGAGATCATCGTCGCGTTGACCGAGCGCCGTGCCGGCAGCATGCCGCTGCGCGAGTTGCTGGACTGCAAGTTGGCGGGTGTGCGGGTGTTCGACATCACCACTTATTTCGAGCGCATGCTCGGCCAGATCCGCATCGACTTTGTCAATGCCGGTTGGCTGATCTTCGGCGACGGCTTCAACCAAGGTTTCTACCGCACCACGGTCAAGCGCGTCTTCGACATCCTGTGCTCCTTGCTGCTGATCTTGCTGGCCGCGCCGATCATGCTGCTGACCGCCATCGCCATCAAGCTGGAAAGTGCCGGGCCGGTGTTCTACCGCCAGGAGCGGGTGGGCTACAACAGCAAGGGCTTCATGGTCACGAAGTTCCGCAGCATGCGCACCGACGCCGAGCAAGACGGCAAGCCGCGCTGGGCCACTGCCAACGACAAGCGCGTCACCCGCGTCGGCAACTTCATCCGGCTGGTGCGCATCGACGAACTGCCACAACTCTTCAACGTGCTGAGCGGCGACATGAGCCTGGTCGGGCCGCGGCCGGAGCGGCCGTTCTTCGTCGAGCAGCTGACGATCGAAATACCTTACTACGCGGTGCGCCACAGCATCAAGCCGGGTGTCACCGGCTGGGCCCAGGTGCGCTACCAGTACGGGTCCACGGTCGAGGATTCGCAGGAGAAGTTGCAATACGACCTGTACTACGTCAAGAACCACAGCC
>JAYVDE010000402.1:0-4586 GCA_043749575.1 Burkholderiaceae bacterium
GTGCCGCCAGGGGCCTGGGATGCTCTCAAGCGTCGCAGCCGATTCCAAAGACCGTACCAAGCGCAGTCAGCTGCCCTGCCGAGGCGGTCATGGGCGAGAAAAAATGGCGTTTGAATTTCCTACCCGCAACCCGTAGCGCAGCTGCGAGACGGCGCCCTTGAAGTAGGCCTTGCGCCCTTCCGGGCGCAGCCAAGCCACCTCGCCAGCCATTGGAATCGACATGCCGTCGCGGGCTTGGTAGGTCGAGAAGCGGCCCTCCCACGGCGTCTGGACCCTGACTTTGCCGACCTTGCCGCGCCGCGCCTCGGCGCGGAACGGCGCGGAAGTAGCGCTGCACCGGCGCTGGCAGGCCCTCGATCTCGCTCGCGTCATAGCGCGCGGGCGGCGGAAGTAGGCGGCAGACGCCTCGCCGCCCTGGCGACCTACAAGCACATCAACGACAGAATCGTGGACAAAAAGGTTCAGCGCTGCCGAGGTGAATTCTCGGACTTGGGCGGTTGATGGTCGGTGCTGTGCCCGGCTGGATTGCACTGGTCTGTGCCGCCGTTGTCGGCGCCGCGACCGCCGCCGCTCAGATTCAGTGCCTCAAACTGTTGCAGCGGCAGCGGCCGGCTGTGCAGGTAGCCCTGGTAGGCGCCACAGCCATGGCTGGCAAGAAACTCGCGCTGCGGCTCAGTTTCCACACCCTCTGCGACCACCGACAGGCCGAGGCTTTGTGCGAGCGCCACGATGGTCAGAACAATGGCGGCATCGGTGGGATCGGTCAACACGTCCCTGACGAACGACTGGTCGATCTTGAGCTGGTCCAGCGGCAGGCGCTTGAGATAGGACAACGATGAATAGCCGATACCAAAATCATCCAGCGCAATCACCACGCCCAGTGCTCGCAGCGCGCTCATTTTGGCGATGATCTCGTCGACGTTGTCCACCAGCATGCTCTCGGTCAGCTCCAGCTTGAGCTTGCGTGCATTGGCACCGGTTCGCTCCAGCACCGTCACCACCTGGGCCACGAAATCGGGCTGGCGGAACTGCCGGGCGCTGACATTCACGGCCAGATTGAGATCGGCCGTTGCCGGCCGCAACGACCAGGCTACCAGCTGCGCGCAGGCGGTTTCCAGTACCCATTGGCCCAAAGGCAGAATCAGCCCGGTCTCCTCGGCCGCCGGAATGAACTCGGCTGGAGATACTAAGCCGCGTAGCGGATGCTGCCAGCGCAGCAACGCTTCGGCGCCGCTGACGCAGCCCACCTCATCTATTTGGGCTTGGTAATAAAGCAAAAACTGGCCGTACTGCAGCCCCTGGCGCATCGCCGTCTCCAGCTCGGCGCGGACTGTGACGAAGGCCTGCATGCCTGGTTCGAAGAATCGCAGCGCATTGCGGCCGGCCGCCTTGGCGTGGTACATCGCGAGGTCGGCGCGTCGCAGCACCTCATCGGCGGATGAAAGGTGACCATCGAACAGCGTGGCGCCGATACTGGCGGTGTTGTGATAGACATGACCCGGAAACTGGTAGGGCCGGTTCAGCGCCGCGAGAACCTTCTCGCCAACTATTTCGGTTTGTATCGCCGCTTCCTCCTCGGCCGCGCTCAGGCCTATCAACATGATGACAAACTCGTCGCCACCCTGGCGGGCCACCGTATCTTCCGCGCGCACGCAACTGGCAAGACGTTCGGCGGCCTGTTGCAGCAGCAGGTCACCGGCATCATGGCCGAGCGTGTCGTTGATGGTTTTGAAGTTGTCGAGGTCGATGAACAGCAAGGCGCCGTGCCGCTTGGTGCGGGGGGCGGCAGCCAACGCGTGGCCCAACCGATCAACCAGCAGCCGCCGGTTCGGCAAGCGGGTGAGCGGATCGTAGAAAGCCAAGCGCCAAATTTCGTCTTCTGCGGCCTTGCGCGCGATGAACTGGCCGATCTGCGACCCGATCGATCGGGTCGCCGCAAGCAGCGCGGGGTCGGACCGCCGGACATCGCGAATGTAGAATTCCATCACGCCATGGAGCTCGGTGCCGATCCTGATTGGGAACGCGAAGGCCGCGCGCAGTCCCGCTTTGGCCGCCATGTCAGCGCGCTGGAAACCGGTCTCCTCGGCGACGTCGGCGATCCAGATCGGCTCGCCAGTCGTCCAGACGCGCCTGAGAAATCCCATCGATCCCGCGGCAATGCGTTTTTGGCTGCTCAAGGCTACAAACTCTTTCACTTCGGGCGATGCGACGCTCCACGACTCGGCGCAGCGCAGCAACTGGTCTTGCTTGTCCCAGACCCAACAGGCGCCGCAGTCCCAGCCGAGAGTTTCGCAAACCGCCTGGATGATTTTTGGCACGGCATCGCGCAGCGTCTCGGATTCGGCCAGCAACCGTGTCACGGTGTACTCCATGGCCTGGCGTTGCTCGTTGCGCTTTTGGCCGCTGATATCCCTGCGAATTCCCACAATGCCGCCGCTGCGCGTGTGCTGCTCGCTGATCTCAATCCAACGCCCGTCGCCCATCACCACCAAGCGGGGCTCGGGACCCGGGAAGCGATGGCGGCGGATCCGCTCCGCGACCCAGGCCTCCACATTGCCCTGGAACGCCGGCTCGATCACCTCGCCTTTAGCTATCAATGAGCGAACCAGGTCCTCGAAGCGCGTCCCGGCGATGTCCTCGAAGCGGTCGAAAGCCGTGAAGCTCTGGGCATATTTGCGGTTGCACAGCACCAGCCGGTCTTCCGCGTCGAACAGCGCAAAGGCGTCATTCAGGCTTTCGATGGCATCGACCAAGGCCGCCCGCGCCGTCGTCGCCTGGTCGCGCGCCAAAGTGAGCCGTTCTTCCTGGGCATTGCGCTCAGTGATATCCATCATCGTGCCGCGCAACCGGGTCGTCTGGCCCCCGGCGTTGGCGACCGGTTGCCCCAGCACATGCAAGCAGCGAATCTCGCCAGTCGGCAGCAGGATGCGAAACCGCTCGTCGAAACTGCGGCCGTCACGCAACGCCGGACGTATGAGTTGCTTGTAGTGGCGTTGGTCTTGCGGATGCACCAACCGCAGGAAATGCTCGCCGGTCGGGGCGGGGCGCGCCGGGTCGATGCCAAACAGGCGGTAGGTCTCCGCCGACCAAGTGGCGCAACGGCGCACGGCGTCGAAGGTCCAGCTGCCGAGCCCGGCGATGTGCTGGGCCTGGGCCAGGCTAGCCTCGCTCTCTTGAACCCGTTGCAACACGCCTTGCAGGTCGTGGTTACTCTTGCGCAAGTTATTGCGCAGCCCACTGATAAAGCCGCCCATCAGCGCGAACCAGGGCAGCGTGAGCGCAAGCGTCAGCCACTGCAACAACTCCAGCGCGAGGTCCAGCGACTGCGGCTTGAAGCGCCACAGCAGGCCGATCACCGCGCCGTAGCCGGCCAAAATACCGGCCGCGTAAACCAGCAGTACCCGCACCGTGAGCTGCAGCACGCCGAACAGAAAGCTCATCAGCAGCAGCACCAGGAACGCCGCTCGCGCTCCGTCGGCCGCGTACATCGTGTACAGGACAACGAGCGACGACGTCAGCATTTGCTCAACGGTGAGGCTGGGATCGCTGAACCTCAGATTCAGCCCGGCGCGAAATAAAAAGTAGAAAACAAAGATCGCCAGCAGGACCAGGCTGGCGCTTTGATAGAAGGCGCCACGTGACAGATAGCCCAGCAGATAGCTTGCCAACATGAGGCCGATTGACAAGAGAGACGTCCCGGCCGCGAGAAAATAGCGCCGCAGGCGCAGCGCTTGCTCGGCGGCGTCGTGATTCAGCGGGGAATCGCGGGTGCTGAGCAATGGCTTCAAGTTGGGCATCGGGTTTTCGACGTCATGGGCCGTCCGAGTAACTCGGTATTTGCAAGGTCCGCTGGTTTGAAGGCAATACGTGCGTCAAGATAGTGGCCGCCGCTTTCATCCAGCTGAGCGCTGGATTGATGGTCTGGCGCCGCAAGCAACTCGCGCCCGGACCCATTGATTCGCACGCGCTTGCGCGGCTGTGCCGGCAATGATTCGCCGAGCAGCAAACCTGCCATCGCGAGCAGGTCATTCATCGGCGCCTGGATCTCGTGTTTCATATTGGTCAGGCAGCGCGACTTGGCGGCGCTGGCCGGGTTGGCCTTCTGTTTGGCTTTGGCGCCGCGCGTTCGCCAGCCATGCCGTCGATCAGCGCGCCGCTGACCTCGACACAGCAGGTGCGGCCATCGGTGCCGCCATCAGGCGCCCTGCGCTGCAGCAGCAGGTCATGGAACGACCAGCTCGACCTCGCGGGAGGCCCGGCCCGATCCGGCGCGATCACAGGCTGCGTACGGCTCCGATAACGGCCAACAGCGGGCGGGCGGGCGGTCGGCAGGCAGGCAGCATGCAGCATGCAGGTGGGGCATAGGGATGGTTTGATTGCTGCCCCACTGTAATTGTCAGGCGCGGCCACCGGTCACCCAAATATGCCCGGTTCCGGGGCACAGTTTCCGACATTCGACGCTGTCGGCACCGGTCTCGAGGGCCGGCCGAGGGCTCTTTGCTCGTTAGTTCGTGATGGCTCACGCTGTGAGCCACTTGCGCGTCAGACTTGGCTTAGTGGCCCCGTGTTGCGGGCTTGCGGAGCTT
>JAYVDE010000403.1:0-4586 GCA_043749575.1 Burkholderiaceae bacterium
TGCTTGGCATGGGCCCCATGCCCCACTCGGGCAGCGGCTGCCAATCGTCCAGCGGGGCGTAGCCGCCCTTCAGGCGGGCGGCGCCTTCCACCCAGCCGCCCAGGCCCTTGGCTTTGTCCTTGTAGGGCGGGTTGCCGATCACCACGGTGATGGGCTGCTCGCGCTTGACGCGGTTGGCGGCGCGCTGTTGCTGGCCGATGGCCGCGGTGAAGCCGGGAAAGCTGCCGCCGTCGTCAGAGGGGTTGCTCAGCGTGTCGGTCACGTACATGCGCGGCGCCGCCTTGGGCAGCGATCCGGTCAAGGCCACCACCTCGGCCAGCAGGCGCAGCTGGGCGACTGCAAACGGCCCCAGCTGCAGCTCGAAGGCGAGCAGCCGCTGCAGGGCCGATTCGATGCCGGCCGCCACGGCGCCTTCGCCTTCGCCTTCGTCGTCGCGGAGGCACGCGGCCAGGTGGCGCAGCACGCCCAGCACGAAGGTGCCGGTGCCGGTGGCGGGATCGGCCACCGTCACGCTGTCGTCGGCCAGCCCGCGCGGCAGGCCGAAGCCCGGCCGCTTCAAGGCCTGGTCGACCAGCGCCACCATCGCGCCCACCACTTCGGGCGGGGTGTAGTAGGAGCCGGTTTCCTTGCGCAGGCTGTTGTCGTAGATGGCCAGGAAGTCTTCGTAGAAGTACAGCCAGGCGTCGGCCTTGCCCTTGCTGATCTTGGGCCAGTCGACCGCATCGAGCACCCGCTCCAGCGTGCTGAGCGAGGTCTTCAGCGCCAGCCGCGTGGCCTGGTTGTCGGTCAGCAGTTGCAGCGCCGCACCAATCAGCGACGCCGAGTCCTTCAGGCCGTCGGCCACCTGGTGCAGATCGGCGCCGATGGTGACGCCGCGCGCCCGCGCGATCAGCAGCCCGAAGGTCAGCGCCTGCGCATAGCCATCGGCAAACTGCTCGTCGCTGGCCTGGGGGAAGAGCAGGCCGCGCCAGTCGTGGGCCAGCGTGGTCAGCGCCTCGGTCTTGCGCTGCAGCGCCTCGATCACCTCATCACGCAACAAGCGGCAAAGCCGGGCACTGACTTCGGCCAGCTCCTTGGCCGAACGCGGCGGGATCGGTTGCCATTGCAGGAAATCCCTGAACAGCGCCAGCAAACCCGGCCCCGGCACCAGTGTCGCGCCAGCGGTCTCGATGTCACCCTGCAGGCGCACCACGGCGGTCATCAGTTCGCCGTTGTGCCAGAGGCTGAACTCGTTGCCATCGCTGTAGAGCAGGTTGGGCAAGGACTGCAGCCGTTGCCACTGGGCCTTGTCGTGCGCGTCCTTGAAGCGGCGCGGGTCAGCGCCTTTGCCAGGCGCCTTCAACTCGATGAAGCCGACCAACGCGCCGTGCACGGTGACGGCGTAGTCGGGCCGGGTGCGCAAATCGGCGACGGAACTCTCGCCCACCGCGACCACGACGCCCTTGCCAAAACCGCCCAGCGCCGCCAAGTCGTCGAGCAGGCGTTCGAACGGGCTGCGGATCTGGTCTTCAGGCTGGCCGACCGCCACCGCATTCCGGAGCTTGGCCTTGGCCGCCGCGCCGAACGCGGCCACCGCCGCTTCAATCGACTGTCCTTTCACCTTGCTCCCTGGAACTGCGGGTGAGGATAACCAATGGGCGACACGCTGCCCGAGCACACCGGGCTGGTGTTCCAGAAGCGGTTGGACGGCAGAACTGCCGGCCTGTCGGTGGGCCTGAGGCCCCGGCGCCACCATCACAATGGCCGCTTTCCGGGAGCGCCGTGCGATGACCATCGAGACCTTCGAACCGGCGGGTACGGTCGAGCGACTGCTTGCCCCGCTGCTGCGCGGCACGCTGAAAGCATGGCTCAAACCGGCCTTCTCGCCACGCTGGTCCATCCTCGCGCAGCGCCGCTGGCTGGGCTGGATGGCGCACCTGAACCTGCCACCCCGCGGCGTGGTGATCAGCCCCGGCACACTGGCCGGCCTGCCCGGCGAATGGCTGCGCGGGCGCGACGGCTCGCCGCGACGCGGCACAGTGCTGTACCTGCATGGCGGCGCCTATGTGGTCGGCTCGCCGGCTACCCACCGATCCATCACCGGCGCGCTGGCACGTGGCACCGGCATGGCGGTGTTTGCGCTCGACTACCGGCTGGCGCCCGAGCACCCCTTGCCGGCCGCGCTGCACGATGCGCTGGCCGCCTGCCGGGCGCTGCGCGGTGCCGCTGCGCTGCCGGGTGCCGCTGCGCTGCGCGGTGCCGGGCCGCTGGTGCTGGCGGGCGATTCGGCCGGCGGTGGGCTGGCGCTGGCCACCGCACTGGCGCTGCGCGACGCGGGCGAGCCGTTGCCGGCCGCGCTGGTCCTGATGGCGCCCTGGGTCGACCTGACCCTGGCCCAGCTGCCGCCGGCCACACCGGGCGAGGCGATGCTGAGCCGCGCCTGGGTGGCCGCGGGCGCGGCGCACTACCTGGCCGGTGCCGACCCGGCGCAGCCGGCCGCCTCGCCGCTGCATGCCGACCTGCGCGGCTTGCCGCCCACCCTGTTGCAGGTGGGCACCGACGACCTGCTGCACGGCGAAGTGCTGCGCCTGCACGGCGCACTTGGCACGGCCGGCGTCGCCGTGCGCTGCGAGGTGAGCACCGGGCGCTGGCATGTCTTCCAGTCGCACGCCGGCACGTTGCCCAGCGCCGACCAGGCCCTGGCGCGGGCCTGCGCCTTCATCGGCGAAGTGGTGGACCAGGCCGCCGCCACGCCACCGGCCGACGCGGCCGCAACCGCCGCAACCGCCGCAACCGCCGCACCTGCCGCACCTGCCGCAACCGCCACACCCGCCAACCCCGCCGCACCTGCCAACCTCGCCGCGCCCGCCGCAGCCACCGAGCACACGGTCGTGATCCTGGGCGCCGGCATGTCGGGCCTGTGCATGGCCATCCAGTTGAAGAAGGCCGGCATCCACGACTTCGTGATCCTGGAAAAGTCGGCCGGCCTGGGTGGCACCTGGTGGGACAACCGCTACCCCGGCGCCCATGTCGACGTGCCGGCGCCGCTGTACTCGTTCAGCTTCGCGCCCAACCCGCACTGGGCCCGGCGCTTTGCCTCAGCGCCCGAGATCCAGGCCTACATGCGCCGGCTGGCCGAGCGCCACGGCATCGTGCCGCACATCCGCTTCAGCAGCCGGTTGAGCGATGCGCGGTTCGACCAGACCAGCGGCCACTGGCAGCTGGCCACCGCCGCCGGGCAGCGGCTCAAGGCCCGCTTCTTCGTCTGCAGCACCGGACCGCTGAGCCAGGCGCGTTGGCCCGACATTCCCGGGCTGGACGACTTCAAAGGCACCCGGCTGCACTCGGCCCGCTGGGACCACAGCGCGCCACTGGCCGGCCAGCGCGTGGCGGTGATCGGCACCGGCTCCACCGCGTCGCAGCTGATCCCGCCGATCGCTGAGCAGGCGGCGCAGTTGCATGTCTTTCAGCGCAGCGCCAACTGGGTGCTGCCGCGGCTGGACCGGCGCTACCACGCGCTCGACCGCCTGCTGGCCCGGCTGCCGCCCTATGTGGCACTGGTGCGGGGCTTCTGGTACCGCGTGCTGGAGTGGGGCCGCAAGGGCTTTGACGAAGGCACGGCCGCGCGCAAGGGCATGCTCAAGACCGCGGCGATGCACCGCCAGCGCCAGGTGGCCGACGCCGCGCTGCGCCAGCGGCTGACACCGACCTACCCGCTGGGCTGCAAGCGGCTGATCTATTCGAACGACTACCTGCGTTGTTTCAACCGGCCCAACACCGAGCTGGTGACCACGGCCATCACCCGCATCACCGCCCACGGCATCGTCACCGCCGACGGCCGCGAGCGGCCTGTCGACGTGCTGGTCTGCGCCACCGGCTTCGAAACGGTGCAGTTGCTGTCAGGCACCACCATCACCGGCTGCGGCGGGCGCACGCTGCGCGACGCTTGGGGCCAGGGGCCCGAGGCCTATTACGGCCTGACCGTGGCGGGTTTCCCCAACCTGTTTCTGATGCTGGGGCCCAACACCGCCACCGGCCACACCAGCACGCTGCTCTACATCGAGCCCGGCGTGGCCTATGCCATCGCCTGCATGCAGCGGGTGCTGGCCAGCGGCGGCAAGTGGCTGGACTTGAAGCCCGAGGTCTTGCGCGCCCACAACGACGCGCTGCAAAAGCGGCTGCAAGGATCGGTGTGGACCACCTGCCAGAGTTGGTACCGCACCGAAGGCGGCAAGGTGGTGGCACTGTGGCCGGGCTTCACCGACGAATACCGGCGCGCCATCGCGCGGCCAAATTTTGCCGACTACGTCTCTGACGACAACACGGCGTAGGCCAGCGCCACCGCGGCGGCCAGCCGGGCGTTGTTCAACACCAGTTGGATGTTGGCCACCAGGCTGAGGCCGCCGGTGAGCTGGTTCAACCGGTCGAGCAGGAAGGGCGTGATCGCCTTGCCGACGATGCCTTGTCGCGCCGCATCGGCCAGGGCCTGGGCGATGGCGCTGTCGATGGCCTCGCGCGGCATCGCAAACGCGGCCGGGACCGGGTTGGCGATCACCAGCCCGCCCTGGTCGCCGCGGCCTGCGCCGAGGGCCCACTTCGCCTGCATC
>JAYVDE010000404.1:0-4584 GCA_043749575.1 Burkholderiaceae bacterium
GGTTTGGGATGGGCTGCAAGGCGCAAACCACAGCCATAGCCCAGCTATGGCGAGGATTTGCAACGCCGCAGACCGCCCAAAACAGGGCTGACCGCGCCGCGGGGGACTTGTTCAGCGTTGCCCTAAACCTGCCCTCGATCCTGCGGGATCCCCACCGCCCCCATGCAACCCTTGCGTGCGACCCGGCTGGAAGTCGGCAACCCCCAGCGCCCCGCTTGTCGGGGATGTTGTGCGTGTGGAGTGCAGGTCATGAGCCGTTTGCCGTTGTCCCTTGTGCTGCCCGATGCGTCGCTGTTTGCGAAATCGCTGGGCCAGTCCCTCAAGACCCGCCATGCCAGCGGCAGCCCGCCGCCCGGCCATGTCGAACTGTTGAACCTGCTGGCCCGCGCGCTGGGCCACCGCAACCTGCAAAGCCTGCAGGCGGCGGCCAGCAGCCCCGCCACCACCCTGCAGCACCCGCCGTGGCCAGATACGCCCCTGCCAGTGGCGCCATTGGCCGCCGAAGACCGCCCACCACCGCTGGCGCTGAGCGAGAACGCCCGCAAGGCACTGATGCAGTTCGACAGCCGCGGCCAGCTGCTGCGCTGGCCGAGCAAGTTCAGCGTACAGAAGCTGGCAATGTGGGTACTGTGGTCCCACTTCGATGGCCGCCGTGTCTACAGCGAGCGCGAGGTCAATGAGGTGTTGAAGGCCGCCAACGGCTTCGACGACCACGCCACGCTGCGCCGAGAGCTGGTGAACCACCAACTGCTGACGCGCAAGGCGGATGGCTCGGAATACCGCAAGCTCGCCGCGCGGTCCGACGACGAGTCCCGCGCCCTGCTGCAGGCCTGGCGGTTGGGCCAGCGCAGCTTGACGTGGGTGCGGGTGGAGCGTGAGGACAGCCCGCGCAAGCGCCAGCAGCGGCTGGCAGCGGTGCCGGCGGCACCAGGGGCACCAGCTGCCTGAAGTGATCGTGCGGCTCCCCCTGCCCGGGGGAGTCCGCAGTCACAGCGCCAGGAAGTGCTGGCGGTAGTGGATCAGCTCGTCGATCGACTCGTGGATGTCGGCCAGCGCGGTGTGGGCCTGCGCCTTCTTGAAACTGTTGAGCACGGCCGGTTTCCAGCGCCGCGCCAGCTCTTTCAGCGTGCTGACATCGACGTTACGGTAGTGGAAGAAGTCTTCCAGCAAAGCCATGTCCTTGGCCATGAAGCGCCGGTCCTGGCAGATCGAGTTGCCGCACATCGGGCTCTTGCCCTTGGGCACGTACTGCTTCAGCCAGGCGATCACCAGCGACTGCGCCTGCGCCTCGTCCACCGTGCTGGCACGCACCCGGTCGATCAGCCCACTTCTGCCGTGGGTGCCCTTGTTCCAGTTGTCCATGCCGTCGAGCACGGCATCGCTCTGGTGGATGGCGAAGACCGGGCCCTCGATGCGCACGCTCAGCAACGGGTCGGTGACCACCACCGCGATCTCGATGATCCGGTCGGTGAACGGCGACAGGCCAGTCATCTCCAGGTCGATCCAGACCAGGTTCTGGTCATTGATGGGCAAGGTCGTGGCCAAGGTCGCCGCCAGGGTCGCCGCCAGGGTCGTGGCCGGGCTGTTCGGGGGGTTGTCAGTACTCATCGCCGGATTGTCGCAGTGCCGGCAACGCAGGGCCGGCCCCCCTACACTGCGCGCCATGTCGTCGACCCCGCTCACCCTGATGTTTGCCGCCGCGCTGCTGCTCTCGCTGGCCGTCAAGCTGTGGCTGGCCACCCGCCAGATGCGCCATGTGGCCGCCCACCGCAACGCCGTGCCCACCGCCTTCGTCGGCGCCGTCACCCTGGCCGCCCACCAGCGCGCGGCCGACTACACGCTGGCCAAGGGCCGTTTCGGCCTGCTGGTCAGCGCTTTTGCCAGCATGCTGCTGCTGGGCTGGACGCTGCTGGGCGGGCTGGAGCTGCTGAATATCAGCGTGCGCGATGCGATTCAGCCGCACTTCGGCGCCATGGCCTACCAGCTGGCGCTGCTGGCCGCCTTCAGCCTGATCGGCGCGCTGCTCGACCTGCCGTTCGAGCTGTACAGCACCTTCCGCATCGAGCAGCAGTTCGGCTTCAACCGCACCAGCTGGAAGCTTTACCTGACCGACTTGCTCAAGGGCAGCGCGGTCGGCGTGCTGATCGGCCTGCCGCTGGCCGCGGGTGCGCTGTGGATCATGGGCACCACCGGCACGTGGTGGTGGCTGTGGGCCTGGGGCGCCTGGATGGCTTTCAATGTGACGCTGATGCTGCTCTACCCCACGGTCATCGCGCCGCTGTTCAACAAGTTTCAGCCACTTGCCGACGAGGCCCTGAAGACCCGCGTGCAGGCGCTGATGCAGCGCAGCGGTTTTGCCGCCAAGGGTTTGTTCGTGATGGACGGCAGCCGGCGCTCGGCCCATGGCAACGCGTACTTCACCGGTCTGGGCGCGGCCAAGCGGGTGGTGTTCTTCGACACCTTGCTCGACAAGCTGACGCCGCCCGAGGTCGAGGCGGTGCTGGCGCACGAGCTGGGCCACTTCAAGCACCGCCACATCAGCCAGCGCATCGTGATGCTGTTTGCCTTCAGCCTGGCCGGGCTGGCCTTGCTGGGTTGGCTGGCCGGGCGCAGCTGGTTCTACCAGGGCTTGGGGGTCAACCCCAACATCGCCGCGCCGAACGACGCGCTGGCGCTGCTGCTGTTTCTGGCGGTGGTGCCGGTGTTCAGCTTCTTCACCTCGCCGCTGCTGGCCCGGCTGTCGCGCAAGCACGAGTTTCAGGCCGATGCCTATGCCTGCGCCCAGGCCAACGGCGCCGACCTGGCCCGCGCCCTGCTCAAACTGCACGAAGACAACGCCGCCACGCTGACGCCTGACCCGCTGTACGTGCGCTTCTACTACTCGCATCCGCCGGCCATTGAACGCTTGGCCGCCTTGCCGCCGGCCGACGGATCGCTGGCCTCACGGCCGCCCGCCGCTGCATGACCGGCGCTGCAGCGGCCGAGCTGCTCGGCAACGGCCTGGTGGTGGCCTCGCACGGCCGCCACTGCATGGTCGAAGTGGCCGACGGCACGCGCCTGCTGTGCCACACCCGCGGCAAAAAAAGCGCGGTGGTGGTCGGCGACCGGGTGCACTGGCAACCCGCCGGTGACGAAGGCGTGGTCGACAAAGTGGCCGAGCGCCGCAACCTGCTGTTCCGCCAGGACGAGTGGAAGACCAAGTCCTTCGCCGCCAACCTCGACCAGTTGCTGGTGCTGGTCGCGGTCGAGCCGATGTACGCCGAAACCCAGCTGGCGCGCGCGCTGATCGCCGCCGAGTCGGCCGGCATCCCGACGCTGATCGTGCTCAACAAGACCGATCTGCCGACGCTGGCCGCCGCCCGCGAGCGGCTGGCGCCTTATGGCGCGATGGGCGTGGCGGTGCACGAGATGTCGCTGAAGGCCGGCAACGGCGATGCCGCGCGCGCCGCGCTGGGCCCGCTGCTGGCGGGCAAGACCACCTTGGTGCTGGGCCCCAGCGGCATGGGCAAAAGCACGCTGATCAACCTGATGGTGCCGGCCGCCGCGGCGCAGGTGGGCGAGATCTCGAAAGCGCTGAACGCCGGCCGCCACACCACCACCGACACCCGCTGGTACTGGCTGGACGGCGAGCGCCGCACCGCGCTGATCGATTCACCCGGTTTCCAGGAATTCGGCCTGCGCCAATTGAAAGCCACCGATCTGGGGCCACTGATGCCCGACATCCGCCAGCAGGCGCAGGCCTGCCGCTTCTACAACTGCAGCCACCTGCACGAGCCTGGCTGTGGCGTGCGCGAGGCCCTGGCCCGCGGCGAGATCCACCCATCGCGCTACCGCATCTACACCGAGCTGCACGCCGAGCTGTCGGCCACCCGCTGGTAATTGTCTGGCGGCCGGCCGGGCGCCGGGCCGCACCCAAGCGGGCCGGTGACCCGCTCGGCGGGTGGCGGCTGGTACGCCCGACGCCGGGTGCTCCAGCTACCCCACCAAGTTAGCCAAGGTCAGCAGCGCGACCAACAGCATCCACAGCACCACCGAACGCCAGACCAGCCCGACCACGCTGCGCAGGTGGCCAATCTGTGGTGGGTCACCGGCAGTGGAGCCTTCGGCACCGGGATCTTCAACCGGACCGGTGTCGAAGCCGCGCGACCGGTCGGGCGTGACACCCGGCGCCGCACTGCCACCCAGCTGCACCCCCAGCGCGCCCGAAGCCGACGCCAGGATCACGCCTTCGTTCGAGTGTTTCCACAGCGACGCATCGCGCCGCCAGGCGTTGATGGCTTCTTCAAAATTACCCACCACTGCAAAGCCGAAGGCCGTCATGCGCGCGGGCACATGGTCGATCAGCGCGAACATCTGCTGCGACACCGCCATCAAGCGCTCGTTGGCCGGCACGCCCAGCGCCTTGCTGGGATAGGCCCAGTAGCGCGCGGAAAATTCGGCCATGCGGTAGAGCACGGCGCCCAGCGGCCCCAGGCCCAGGCTGGACAGCAGCACGAACCAGAAGACCACGCCGAAGACATGGCGGTGCGCGGCCAGCAGCGAATGCTCAATCACGTGGCGCAGCAACTCGTTGCGTGGCAGCTC
>JAYVDE010000405.1:0-4582 GCA_043749575.1 Burkholderiaceae bacterium
GCTTTACCGCCGCGATTGCACGCGATAATATTTTCGCAACCCAATTCCATCCCGAGAAAAGCGCAGACCACGGCCTGGCCCTGTACCGGAACTTCCTGCACTGGAACCCCTGACCCTGACCCGTTCGCCCAGACATGACCAGTGGTCCGGCCCGACGCGCCCGGGCTGAGCCGGTCGCAGCCCGCTCCCCAAGATGCTCCTCATTCCCGCGATCGACCTGAAAGACGGTCACTGTGTCCGCCTGAAGCAGGGTGACATGGACCAGGCCACCACGTTCAGCGAAGACCCGGCTGCCATGGCGCGTAACTGGCTGGCAAAGGGAGCGCGGCGCCTGCATCTGGTGGACCTGAACGGCGCCTTCGCCGGCAAGCCCGTCAACGAGGGCGCGATCAAGGCCATCCTGGCCGAGGTCGGCGAGGAGATTCCGGTGCAGCTCGGTGGCGGCATTCGCGACCTCGACACGATCGAGCGCTACCTCGACGACGGCCTGAGCTTCATCATCATCGGCACGGCGGCCGTGAAGAACCCGGGCTTCCTGCGCGACGCTTGTTCGGCCTTCGGCGGGCACATCATCGTCGGCCTCGACGCCAAGGACGGCAAGGTGGCCACCGATGGCTGGAGCAAGCTCACCGGCCACGAGGTGATCGACCTGGCCAAGAAGTTCGAGGACTACGGCGTCGAGGGCGTGATCTACACCGACATCGGCCGCGACGGCATGCTCACCGGCATCAACATCGAGGCCACGCTGAAGCTGGCGCAGGCGCTGAGGATTCCGGTGATCGCCTCGGGCGGTCTGTCCGACATCGCCGACATCGAGCGCCTGTGCGCGATCGAGTTCGAGGGTGTCAGCAGCGTGATCTGCGGCCGCGCCATCTACAGCGGTGCGCTCGATTTCAGTGCCGCCCAGCGGCGCGCCGACACCTTGCTGGCGGGCTGATACCGCGCTTGCCCTTTCCCCGGCTGGCTGGCCTGTACAGCCGGCCTCTCCGGTGCCGCCCATGCTCGCCAAACGCATCATTCCCTGCCTCGACGTCACCGGCGGCCGTGTCGTCAAGGGCGTCAACTTCGTCGAACTGCGCGACGCCGGTGATCCGGTCGAGATCGCTGCGCGTTACAACGAGCAGGGCGCCGACGAGCTGACCTTCCTCGACATCACCGCCACCAGCGATGGCCGCGACCTGATCCTGCACATCATCGAGGCGGTGGCCTCGCAGGTGTTCATCCCGCTGACGGTGGGCGGGGGCGTGCGCACGGTCGACGACGTGCGGCGCCTGCTCAATGCCGGCGCCGACAAGGTCAGCTTCAATTCGGCGGCGGTGGCCGACCCGCAGGTCATCCGCGCGGCGTCCGACAAGTACGGCGCGCAGTGCATCGTGGTCGCCATCGATGCCAAGCGCCGCTTGCTGCCGCCGGGCGTCGATCCGACAACGCAGCCGCCCGCATGGGATGTCTACAGCCACGGCGGGCGCAAAAACACCGGCCTGGACGCGGTGGCCTGGGCGCGGCAGATGGCCGAATTCGGCGCCGGCGAGATCTTGCTGACCAGCATGGACCGTGACGGCACCAAGATCGGCTTCGACCTCGAACTGACCCGCGCCGTCAGCGATGCGGTGCCGGTGCCGGTCATCGCCTCGGGCGGGGTGGGCGCGCTTGAGCACCTGGCCGAGGGCATCCAGATCGGCGGCGCCGATGCGGTGCTGGCCGCCAGCATCTTCCACTACGGCGAGTTCACCGTCGGCCAGGCCAAGGCGATGCTGGCGCGGCACGGCATCCCGGTGCGCCAGTGAAGCCAGTGAAGCCGGTGAACGGCCTAGCCCGGGCGCCAAACCGCCACCGAGCAGGCCCAGCCGCTGACACGGGTTCGGCTGCGGCGGCCGCGGCGTCCGCGGCCCAACTGCGGCGAGGCGCTGCTCGGGCGCCGCACGAGCTGCGCTTGATCGGCGGCCAATGGAAACGCAGCAAGCTGCCGGTGGTCGACAAACCCGGCCTGCGGCCCACGCCCGACCGGGTGCGCGAAACATTGTTCAACTGGCTGGGCCATGATTTGACTGGTTGGCGCTGCCTGGACGCCTTTGCCGGCAGCGGCGCGCTGGGCTTTGAGGCCGCGTCGCGGGGCGCTGCCGAAGTGCTGCTGCTCGAACGCGACGCCGACCTGGTGCGCAGCCTGCGGGCCAGCCAGCAGCGGCTGCAGGCCAGCCTGTTGCAGGTTGAGCAGGCTGATGCGCTGGCCTGGATGGCCCGCTGCGCGCCGCAGCGTTTTGACCTGGTGCTGCTCGACCCCCCGTTCGGTGCCGGCCTGCAGCCCGCCGCGCTGGCCGCCGCCGCGCCGTTGGTGGTCCCCGGTGGCAGCCTGTACCTCGAATCCCCGGAGGTCTTGAACGCCGCTGACGTGCCTGCCGGTTTTGCACTTTGGCGCGCTGCCCGCGCCGGGTTGGTGCACTATCATTTGCTGCGGCGCAACAACTGACCTCGATCAAGCGTGCCGCCCTTTATTGATCCGGAGGAGACCCCCGTGACCCAGACCAAGTTCGTGACCGCCGTCTACCCCGGCACCTTCGACCCGATGACGCTGGGCCACGAAGACCTGATGCGCCGTGGCGCGCGCCTGTTCGACAAGCTGATCGTCGGGGTGGCGGCCGGCCACCACAAGCGCACGATGTTCAGCGTTGACGAGCGCATGGCCATGGCGCAGGAGATTGCCAAGCCCTACGGCAATATCGACGTGCTGCCTTTTCGCGGCCTGTTGAGCGATTTCGTCTTGGCCAACGGCGGCAACGTGGTGGTGCGCGGCGTGCGCGCGGTGAGCGACTACGAGTACGAATTTCAAATGGCCGGCATGAACCGCCACCTGATGCCCGACGTGGAGACCTTGTTCCTCACCCCGTCAGACCGCTACCAGTTCGTCAGCAGCACCTTCATGCGCGAGATTGCCACCCTGGGCGGTGATGTTTCCGAGTTTGTGGCACCCTCGGTGTTTACCCGCCTTCAAGAGCGCGTGGCCCACCCACCCCCCACCGAGTGACCTGCCCATGGCCCTGATGATCACTGATGAGTGCATCAACTGCGACGTCTGCGAGCCTGAATGTCCGAACCAGGCGATCACCATGGGCGTCGAGTTCTACCAGATCGAACCGTCCAAGTGCACCGAGTGTGTCGGCCACTTCGACGAGCCGCAATGTGTGCAGGTCTGCCCGGTGGCCTGCATCCCGGTGAATCCGCAGCAGGTCGAGAGCCGTGACCAGCTCTGGTCGAAGTTCCGCGTGCTGATCGCCGGCAAGGCGGCCTGAGCGCCTGAGCCCGCGGCCGGCGGCGCCGGATCGCGGTGCGGCAGACCGTCCAGCTCAGCCGGCTCGGCTGAGCTTCTTCGGCGCGCTGCTAACCGGCTTCTTCGTGCTGGCCTTTTTCTTTTTCTTCGTGGTCGTGGTCATCGCGGTGGTCGTACTGCGCTGGGTTGCGCTGGCCGCTGCCGGTGGCCCGATACCCACGGCTTGTTTGCCCGCGGCCTCCTGCTCGCGCGTGCGGCGTTCGCCTGCCAGCTGGTCGGCCATCGCGGCATCACGGCGTTTCACGTCCTGGGCCTCGCGCTGCTGGGCGGCGCTGCGGCTGTCGTCGGTGTCCACCGCCGTGCCGCCAGGGCAGGGCGTGTTGCTGTAGCTGCTGCCGCAGCGGATCACGGCGGGCCCGGTGGTCTGTGCCGCCACCATCGTCCCGGACATCAGCAGCGCCATGGCGAAGAACTGCCCCGCGATCACGGCCCCATGACCGAAGTGTTTGGCTATCGAGCCTGGGGGCATGGCGTTCACTCCGTCGGGCTGGGGATGGGATCAGCGACCACCGGTGCAGCGGCGCTGCCCGCTGCCGCCGCCGCCACCGCCACCGCCAAGCCGGCCGGCCGCGGTGGATTGGGGCGCTGCGGCTTGGCGTGGATCTTGGTCAGCGCGCGCGCCATCTCGCCGTCCAGCAGCAGCGGCAGCGCGCTCAGAGAATCAGCGATGTTCTGGTCGATCGCGATGCGGTCTTCCAGCGGCGGCCTGCGCAAGACCCAGTTGGCCACCTCGGCGCGCACGCCCGGGTGACCGATGCCGATGCGCAAACGCCAGAAATCCGGGCTGCCCAGCTGGGCCAGCAAGTCCTTCAAGCCGTTGTGCCCGGCCGCGCCGCCGCCCTGTTTCAACTTCATCTGGCCGGGCAGCAGGTCGAGCTCGTCATGGACCACCAAAATCTCGGCCGGCGCTATTCTGTAGAAACGCGCCAGCGGTGCCGCCGACTTGCCCGACAGGTTCATGAAGGTCATCGGCTGCAGCAGCCACACCGGCCCGTCCGGCCTGTCCGGTCGCATCACCCGGGCGACCTGGCCGTGGTAATTGCGGTCAAAGGCCAGCGTCGCACCCAGCTGCCGGGCCGCGGCCTCCAGCCACCAGAAACCGGCGTTGTGCCGGGTGTGCTCGTATTCAGGGCCCGGGTTGCCCAGGCCGACGATCAATCGAATCATGGCCGGATTATCCGGCGGGGCGCAAGGCCGCGCGGGCGCCGTCGGCCAGCGCGCGGCCGATGCGGTCAAGCACGCCGGCGCGCGGTGGCG
>JAYVDE010000406.1:0-4576 GCA_043749575.1 Burkholderiaceae bacterium
AACCCGGCGCTGATCAACGCCGCGCCCAACACCCTGGACGACAAAAACGTCACCACGCTGGCGCTGGAAGTGCACAAGAGCTGCCTGACCAACGGCGACGACGTGATCGGCGGCTGGACCACCGCCAGCCTGCGCCAGAGCCAGTTGCTGAACCCGGCCGCCGCCAAGGGCCACCAGACCACCGCCCGCATCGGTGGCGCCTGGGTGCAGGTCTCGCGCCTGGGCATGCCCCTGGTCAACGAGGTGGTCATCGGCCTGCCCGACAAAGACCGCTTCAACAGCAGCAAACCCAAGGACGATGGCCAGTTTGCCGACTACGTGACCAACCCCACGCTGCCCGCGCTGCTGGAGATCGCGTTGGGGCTGCCCAACATCGCGCCGACCAACTTCCCGCGGACCGACCTGGTGACCACTTTCCTCACTGGTATCAAGGGCGTGAACCAACCCAAGGGCGTGGTGCCTGCTGAGATGTTGCGGCTCAACACGGCCATCCCCGCAGTGCCCTTCGCGCAGCAGAACCGCCTGGGCGTGGTCGGCAACGTGTTGGCTGGCGGCACCGACTTTGCCGGTTACCCGAACGGCCGGCGCCCCAAGGACGACGTCGTCGACATCTCGCTGATCGCGATGATGGGCGGGCTGTGCATGGCCAATGGCACCACCAATGCCTTCGGCTTTGCCGCCAACACCACCGACTGCACGCCGGCCAAGGTGCCGCTTGGCGCGACCGCGTTCAAGCTGCACGACGCCGTTGACCAGGCCGTGGTGCCCTTGATGAGCGGCTTCCCCTACCTGGCCACGCCGGTCGGTGGCACCAAGTAAGGAGAACACCATGAGCCCACGAACCAAAATCCTGGTGTTGGTGGCGGTCAGCAGCCTGGCGCTGGCCGGTTGCGGCGGCGGTGATGACGGGGTACTGCCCGTGCCCGCCGATCCACTGGCCGCAGTGCCCGACAGCGCGCTGCAGACGGCAGCCGGCACGGTCGAGTATCAGAAGCTGCTGAACAGCATGCTCAGCGAGACGCGAGAGGCGATCGACGTCACGGCGCTGGTGTTGCCGACCAGCGAGACCGCCGAGCCGTTGGCGATCAACTGACGACTGACGCCCGCCGCGGCCCGGCGCATCGCGCAAGCGCACCGCCGAGTGGACGGGGCTGGGGTCTGGTGTCCAGTGCCACCGCTCGCCCCCGCTGTTACGCCGATGTGGCGCCGATGTGGCGCCGATGTGGCGCCGCTACAATCTGGCGCTCTGCTTTTCTACAGAGCGAGCAAGGCGGCATGGTACTGACGCCGCGAACTGGCCGGAAAGTCACTGTCGTCTAGTCGACCGCGCTGCCAAGCCGGTAGGTTGCTAAGTCGGTACGTTTCCAAGCCGGCACGTTTCCTTCTCAGCTCTGAACAAAAAGCGCGGCGTCCCCCGCGCTTTTTTATTGCCCGACGTTGCCAGACCGATCGACCTGCCGGAGTTCACTCATGATCAAGATCACGCTGCCCGATGGCTCCCAACGTGAGTTCCCGCAACCCGTCACCGTGGCCGAGGTGGCCGCGGCCATCGGCGCCGGCCTGGCCAAGGCCGCGCTGGGTGGCCGGGTGGGGCAGGGCGATGCGGCCCGGCTGGTCGACACCAGTTACTTGTTGGACGTGGACCAGCCACTGGCCATCGTCACCGACAAGGACAGCGACGGCCTGGCGATGATCCGCCACTCCACCGCCCACCTGCTGGCCTATGCGGTCAAGCAGCTGTTTCCCGAGGCCCAGGTCACCATCGGCCCGGTGATCGAGAACGGCTTCTACTACGACTTCGCCTACAAGCGCCCCTTCACGCTCGACGACCTGGCGGCGATCGAGAAGCGCATGGCCGAACTGGCCAAGAAAGACGAACCGGTGCTGCGCCGGGTGCTGCCGCGCGACGAGGCGGTGGCCTTGTTTCTTGGTCAAGGCGAGCACTACAAGGCTGAGATCATCGCCAGCATCCCGGCCGGGCAGGATGTCTCGCTCTACCGCGAAGGCGCTTTCGAAGACCTTTGCCGTGGCCCGCACGTGCCCAGCACCGGCAAGCTGCGCCACTTCAAGCTGATGAAGGTGGCCGGCGCCTATTGGCGCGGCGACCAGGCCAACGAGCAGCTGCAGCGCATCTACGGCACCGCCTGGGCCAGCAAGGACGACTTGGCCAACTACCTGCGCATGCTCGAAGAAGCCGAGAAGCGCGACCACCGCAAACTGGGCCGCGAGCTCGACCTGTTCCACATCGACG
The DNA here is from genome assembly GCA_043749575.1 of Burkholderiaceae bacterium. Lineage (GTDB taxonomy): Bacteria > Pseudomonadota > Gammaproteobacteria > Burkholderiales > Burkholderiaceae_C > Pseudaquabacterium. The sequence goes on from JAYVDE010000406.1 coordinate 2,252, forward strand.
AGCACGCCCCTGGCCTGGTGTTCTGGCACCCCAAGGGCTGGACGGTGTGGCAGGGCGTTGAGCAGTACATGCGCGCGGTCTACCGCGACAACGGCTACCTGGAGGTCAAGGGCCCGCAACTGCTCGACAAGACGCTGTGGGAGAAGACTGGCCACTGGGACAAGTACCGCGAGAACATGTTCACCACCGAATCGGAAAAGCGTGACTACGCGCTGAAGCCGATGAACTGTCCCGGCCACATCCTGATCTTCAAGCAAGGCATCAAGAGCTATCGCGACCTGCCGCTGCGTTATGGCGAGTTCGGCCAGTGCCACCGCAACGAGCCCACCGGCGGCCTGCACGGCATCATGCGGGTGCGTGGTTTCACGCAGGACGATGGCCATATCTTTTGCACCGAGGACATGATCCTCGCCGAATGTGTCGCCTACACCGCGCTGCTGCAGCAGGTCTACGCCGATTTCGGCTTCTCCGACATCCTCTACAAGGTGGCGACGCGGCCGGCGCAGCGCATCGGCAGCGACGACATCTGGGACAAGGCCGAGGCTGCCTTGATCGAAAGCTTGAAGCGCTCGGGCTGCGACTTCGTCATCTCGCCCGGCGAAGGTGCGTTCTACGGGCCGAAGATCGAGTACACGCTGAAGGACGCCATCGGCCGCCAATGGCAGTGCGGCACCATGCAGGTCGATTTTTCGATGGCCGAGCGCCTGGGCGCCGAGTACGTCACCGAGGATTCCGGCCGCAAACACCCGGTGATGCTGCACCGCGCCATCGTCGGCAGCCTCGAGCGTTTCATCGGCATCCTGATCGAACAGCACGCCGGCGCGCTGCCCGCCTGGCTGGCGCCGGTGCAGGTGGTGGTGGCCAATATCACCACCGCGCAAGACGATTACGTCAGCGAAGTGGTGAAAACGCTGCAAAAACAAGGGCTTAGAGTACTGGGCGATTTGCGCAACGAGAAGATCACGTATAAAATACGCGAGCATTCGTTGCAAAAGGTTCCGTACATCCTGGTCGCTGGCGACAAGGAGAAGGCAAGCGGAACCGTTGCCGTGCGCGCCCGGGGCAATATCGACCTTGGCGTGATGCCGCTGGCCGACTTCATCAACAAGCTCGCCGACGACATCACCCGCAAGGCCTGAGCATCCGCTTTTCGGCGCGCATGTCTGTTTCTGCTGCCCTCCGGTCTGTGCCCATTGCTTGCCTTGGGGTGCGGAGACTGAGGGTTTGAAGGGGTTTGAACCATCGCTACTTTCATGGACCGCCGGACGCCCAATGTGGAGCGCAAGCATCGGCTTAATCGCGAAATCATGGCGCCGTCGGTGCGCCTGAACGGGCTCGAAAACGAGCCCCTGGGCATCGTCACCATCATGGAGGCGCTGCGGCTGTCCGGCGAGGCCGACGTTGACTTGGTCGAGATTGCGCCCACCGCCGATCCGCCGGTCTGCCGCTTGATGGACTACGGCAAGTTCAAGTACCAAGAACAGAAGCGGGCCGCTGAAGCCAAGTCGAAGCAGAAGATCATCGAGGTCAAGGAAGTCAAGTTCCGCCCCGGCACCGATGACGGCGACTACAACATCAAGATGCGCAACCTGCGGCGCTTCATCGCCGAGGACGGCGACAAGGGCAAGATCACGCTGCGCTTCCGAGGCCGCGAGATCACCCACCAAGACATCGGCATGCGCATGCTGGAGCGCATCCGCGACGAACTGTCCGATGTGGCCATCGTCGAGCAGTTTCCCAAGCTCGAAGGGCGCCAGATGATCATGGTGTTGTCGCCCAAGAAGAAGCAGTAAGTCGTAAAAAGCCAGCAACACCGTTTTGTTGAATTCCCCGCGCCGGTCTGGTCACCGGCGCATTCCAGGGGACCAGCCGCTGCAGGCTGTCAAAGCGCTTCCGCACTCGCGGGGCCGCCTGCAGGGGCAACTTAGAAGGAGCAGTCATGCCCAAGATGAAGACCAAGAGCGGCGCGAAGAAGCGTTTTCGCGTTCGTCCGGGGGGTACCGTCAAGCGCGGTCAGGCGTTCAAGCGCCACATCCTCACGAAGAAGTCGACGACCCGCAAGCGCCATCTGCGCGGTACGGTAGCTGTGCATGCGACCAACATGGGTCACATGAAGCAGATGCTGCCGGGCTCCGGCCTGTAATCCACTCAAGACCAGGAGCAACACATGCCTCGCGTCAAACGTGGTGTAACAGCCCGCGCTCGTCACAAGAAGATCCTCGCCCTTGCCAAGGGCTATCGCGGCCGCCGCAAGAACGTCTTCCGCATCGCCAAACAGGCGGTGATGAAGGCCGGCCAATATGCCTACCGTGACCGCCGTACCCG
>JAYVDE010000407.1:0-11927 GCA_043749575.1 Burkholderiaceae bacterium
GGCCGGGTCGACCGCATCGGCCAGAAGGCCGAAGAAATCCGCTGCTACTCGTTTTTGCCGGCTGATGGCGTGGAACGGCTGATCCAACTGCGCGCCCGCATCCAGCAACGCCTGCTGGAAAACGCCGAGGTGGTGGGCACCGACGAATCGTTTTTCGAAGATGAGCAAGCCGCCACCATCCGCGACCTGTACACCGAGCGTTCGGGCGTGTTCGATGACCAGGACGACGAGGTCGACCTGGCGTCGTACGCCTGGCAGGTGTGGAAGCAGGCCACCGAAGGCCAGCCCGAACTGGCGCGCGCGGTGGAGTCACTGCCGCCGGTGGTCTATTCGGCCAAGCCATTCGCGTTGGATGAAAGCCGATTGCCGATGCTGGGCCAAGATGCCGCCCAAGGCGGCACGCTGGTCTATGTCAAGTCACCCGATGGCAACGACCACCTGGCCTGGGTGGGGCCCAAGGGCCAGACGGTGACCGAATCGCACTACACCATCCTGCGCGCCGCCGAATGCACTGCCAACACGGCCGCCTTGCCGCGCACTGAGAACCACCATGAGCTGGTGGCGCTGGGCCTGCAACTGGCGGTGGTGCAAGACAAGTCGGTCGGCGGTGGCCTGGGCCGGCCGTCCAGCGCCAGGCGACGCAGCTACGAGCGGCTGAAACGCTACGCCATGGCGCAGCAGAACACCTTGTTTCGCGATGGCGAGTTGGAGCGCGCGCTCGACGACATTTACCTGCGGCCCTTGCTGGAAACCGCCGCCGACCTGCTGAACCGATTGATGCGCAGTGGCGTCAACGACGAAGAACTCGGCCAGGCGGTGAAGTCGCTTCGCGAAGAAGGCCGGCTGACTTTTGCCGACTACGATGCCGCCTTGCGCGAACCGCGTGTGGTGTGTTCGATGGGATTGATCCCATTCGAATCGGAAACCTGAGAACCCATGGCCGACTTCAATATAGAGCACGTCAGGCGGTTTGATTTCACACAACTTTTTGTCGATGACCTGGGCTGGGATCGGCCCGCACAGCAGCAGCCGTACAGCTTGGCCATTGGTGATGAGGTATTTGCGCTGGACGTGGTGGCACACAAGCGGGGCGTGCAACTGCTGCACTGCCGGCCCGATACCCAGGGCCAAGTGCCGACCTATGCCACGCGCCAAAAAATCGAGCGCAAGGTCACCGCCGAAGCGCGTGAACACTTGATCGTGTTCACCGATGCGGCCAAGACCATCCAGGTCTGGCAGTGGGTGTCGCGGCTGCCCGGCAAACCGGTGCAATACCGCGAGGTATTTTTCCGTCGGGGCGACACGGCTGAATTGCTCAAACAGAAACTGAGCCGGCTGCGCTTCACGCTGGACGAAGAAGCTTTGCTGACCGTGCTGGGCGTGACCGCACGGCTGGAAGACGCCATCCCGCGCGACAAGGTCACCAAGAAGTTCTACGCCGAATTCAAAAAGCAGCGAGACGATTTCGAGCAGTTCATTGACGGCATTCCCAAGCTCAGCGACGATTTGCATTGGTATGCCGCAGTGCTGATCGACCGGTTGATGTTCATTTGGTTCTTGCAGGAAAAGCAGTTTCTCGACGGACAGAAGCGCTATCTGCAAGACCGCCTGGCTGCGCACCGAGCCGGCACGCCAGTACACAGTTTCTACAAGGCGTTCTTGTGCCCACTGTTTTTTCGCGGCTTCGCCGAAGAGCGCACCGACAACAACCGCGCACAGATCAGCGTCCAGTTTGGCCAGGTGCCGTATCTGAACGGCGGCCTGTTCTCGCAACACGAACTGGAAGAACGCTACGGCGAATCGCTGGACGTTGCCGATGCGGCGCTGGAAAAGCTGTTTGGGTTTTTCGACGCTTGGGAATGGCACCTCGATGACCAGCCACTGAAGAACGACCGAGAGATTAACCCCGATGTGCTGGGCTATATCTTCGAAAAGTTTGTCAACCAGAAGCAGATGGGGGCTTACTACACCAAAGAAGATATAACCGAGTACATCGGCAAGAACACCATCATCCCGGCACTGCTGCACAAGGTGCGCAACAAGTACCCCGGCGCGTTCGACACGTTGGCTTGGCCGCTGCTGCAGGCCGAACCCGACCGCTATATTTACGCGGCCATGCTCAAGGGTGTGGACACCACCTACCCTGCCGAGATCGAAGCCGGACGAGACACCGAAGCACCCGATCTGCTGGTCCGCCGCAAGGGCTGGAACGCCAAGACCCACGACGACTGGGCCTTGCCCACCGAAATCTGGCGCGAGACCATCGCGCGGCATGACCGCACGCGCGAGCTGCGCGCCAAGCTGGCCGCGGGTGAGTTGCGCGAAGTGGGCAACCTGATCACCTGGAACCTGGACATCCGCCGTTTTGCGCAGGACTTGATCGAGCGCTGCACCGATGCCGCCCTGTTGCGAGAGTTCTGGGCGGTACTGGCCGGCCGCGTACCGCGCAAGGCTGGTGAGAAGTTCCGCCCAGCGCTCAGCGTGCTTGACCCGACTTGCGGCTCTGGCGCCTTTCTATTTGCGGCGCTCAACATACTGAAACCCTTGTTCGACGCGGCGTTGGGCACCATGGCCGGCCTACTGCTGGATGCCGACCAGGCCGGCGACCACAAGAGCGCCGAGAAGTGGCAAGACATTGAAGAAATCGTCGAGCGCTTTGGCGCGCTTAACAGCGACCGGGCGCGCGATTACGCCGTCATTAAACACATCGTGGTGCACAACCTCTACGGCGTGGACATCGAGGAGCAAGCCACAGAGATTGCGAAGCTGCGCCTGTTTTTGAAGCTGGTGTCGTTGCTGGAGCCCGGCGACACCATCGAACCCTTGCCTGACATCGATTTCAATATTCGACATGGCAATACTTTGGTGGGCTACGCAACGGCAGACGAAACGGAGGCGGCAGTAAAGGGCGCGACACAGGGGAACCTTTTCAACGATGCGTGGGAGGACATCCGCATTCGCTTGATCGCGGTGGAAGAGGCCTATCACAACTTCCAAATTCAACAGGTTCAGCGTGGCGGCCATGTCACGATCGAAGACAAAAGTGCGCTTGCATCGCAACTTCTGGAGTTGGAGGAAATCCTCAATTTCCATTTGTGTCGTGCCTATGGAAATGACCCAACGAAAGCCAAACAGTATGATGCTTGGAAGGCAAGTCACAAGCCGTTTCATTGGTATGTAGATTTCTATCCACTGATGGCTGCGGGCGGATTCGATGCGGTGATCGGGAATCCACCTTTTGTTGAGTTGCAGCCTTCGAAGGTTCCGTACGTCTTGCAGGGATATGAGACTATCGTGTGTGGGAATCTATACGCTCCGGTCATTGAGCGCTGTCTGACTCTTGGGTCATCAGGCTGGCTCGGCCTGATCGCACCCTTGAGTTTGGTCTCCACTGAGCGAACGGTTGAATTGCGCCGCCTTGTCGCGAGTCATGGGTCGTGGATTTCAAGCTACGACATGCGACCGAGCAGTCTTTTCGAGCACGTGGCGCAACGGCTCTGCCTACTTGTCTGCTCAGTCAAGGCAACACCCCGATTTCTTTTCACGGGTGGATACCGGCGTTGGTCTAGTGACGAGCGCAAGCACCTACTTCAAGTCTCCAGATTTGTTGACATTGCCTTGGAGGCAAGCACAATCGACTCGCCTTGGCCAAAACTCTCCACCCCTATCGAGCGACAAGTTTTGAGCGCGCTCACGGGCACCTCCATCTCAATGCATGCAGTACGAGGAGCGCCAGCCTTGTATGTTCACCGCATTGTTCGGTACTTTGTGAAAGCACTGGATCGTGCGCCCTTGTTCATTGACGCGGATGGTGTGAGCGGTAAGTCTGAAGACTACAAAGTACTTCGGCTCGACTCGAACGTCACCAATGCTGTATTGGCAACCATCAATTCGTCACTGTTCTATTGGTACTGGCGTACAATCTCTGACGGATTTCATTGTGGGTATGGCGACATTTATCGCTTCCCATTCGATGCTGTGAAGGCAAGGCCTGTGAACTCGCAACTGGGCGTCTTGGTCGAAAGGCTTATGACGGACTTGTTTAGCGAGTCAAATGAAAAGTTTATAACTACAAAAAAAGGGAAGATCAAGTATCAGGAGTTCTACCCAAAGCGCTCAAAACCTATCGTCGATGAGATTGATGCCGTGCTGGCGCAGGCGTGGGGGTTGTCTTCCGAGGCCGTCGATTTCTTAGTGAACTACGACATCAAGTACCGTCTTGGCACCGACCTTAGTGATGGCGACGATGATTGACTTCCCCGCCTTGCAAGCCGCCACCCGCCTCGCGGCGCTGCTGAAATCGCCCGAATCCAAAACGCTGGACTTCAAGCGCCTGGGCGGTGGCAAGGTGGCCAAGATGCTGGAAACGGTCTGTGCCTTCGCCAACACCGAGGGTGGGTTGCTGGTGGTTGGTGTTGCCGACCCAAAGGACGTACCGGCCGGCAGCCCAGCGCAGCAGCGGTTGTGGGGTGTGCAGGAGAACCCCGAGGCCTTCGACGAATTGCAGCGCAAGTGCCGCACGCACTTCAACCCGCCGGTCGGCACGCTCACCTTCTACCGCCTGTCCTGCACGCTGCGCGACGGCAGCGCCGGCCATGTGGCGCTGGTTCGGGTGGGCAAGAGCGAGCATGTGCATTCGGTGGTGGATGGCGGCACCTGGACGCGCGGCGATGCCAGCAACCGGCAACTGGGCGCCGGTGAGATCACCGATCTGTCGTACCGGCGCGGTGAGCGCAGCGCTGAGAGCGAGCCAGTGGCCGTGCCGCTGGCCTTGCTGGACACGCCGGCCTGGCGCAGCTTTGTCGGCCAGCGTGGGCTGCGCGCTGGCAGCATGGCAGAGCAACTGCAACGCATCGGCCTGGCTGAGGTGGCCAAGGGGCCGTCAGGCGACGAGATCACGCCGCGCCGTGCCGCGGTGCTGCTGTTTGCCGATGAGCCGGGCAGCCTGCTGGCCGCCTTTGGCTCGCGCGCCGACATCCGGCTGATGGTCTATGCCGGCAAGGAGGTGGGTAGCGGCGCCACGCCCAACCTGCGCAAACCGCCCAAGACCATCCGCGGCCCGTTGATCGAACAGATCGATACCGCAGTACGTGCAGTGCTGGACGAGTTGGCGCAGGGGCTCACGCTGGCCAGCAGCGGCTTCAAGACTCGCCACAAATACCCTGAGCGGGTGGTCAAGGAGGCCATCGTCAATGCGGTGATCCACCGCGACTACCGGCTCAACCGCGACATCGTGATTCGCCTGTTCGATGACCGCATCACGGTGGAAAGCCCGGGCGCGTTGCCCGGCACGATCACCCCGGGCAACATCCAGCGCGCGCGCTCCAAGGCACGCAACCCGCTGGTGGCGCAGAACCTGCGGGAGTTTCCGCTGCCGCCCAACATCGACGACGGCGAGGGTGTGCGCATGATGTTCGGCGAGATGGCCGCTGCCCACCTGTACCCACCGCAATACCGCCAGACGCTGGACACGGCGGTGGAGGGTGTGGCCGTGACGCTGCTGAACGAAGAGCGCCCACCGGCCTGGGTGGAGGTGAGCGACTGGATCGACCGCAACGGTCCGATCGCCAACGCCGAGGTTTGCCGTATCGCCGGGGTGGACACGCTGCGCGCGTCGAAGATGCTCAGGGGCTGGGTGGACCGTGGTCTGCTGGAGCCGCTGACGGGGCGTTCACGCAGCCAGGCGGCTTACCGCAAACCGGCGGTGGCCGATGAGCAGGCCAGCTTGCTGGCCGAGGCGGGCGATGAGCCAGCGCCACTCGTCCCGGGCTCGGGGGATTCATTTCAATAATCTGGCGCGCTGGAAAATGAACTTGCTCCTGCTGAAAAGTCGAACAAGATCAACAGCTTGCAAGCTTCGTCATTTTCCAGTCGATTTTGTTGGCAGCAGTCTGGCGGCCCTGGCGGCTGGCCAGACCGGCCGCATCTTCCATTTGCCATGGCCTGCGGATAATGAACAGGCCAATCGCTAAAAAGTCATTCATATCAAGCACTTGGGAGCATGCTCATTATCCGCCGCCTTGGCGCCCCCGCAGTGCCTTGGCTGGCAGAGCGTAAAGCTGTCTCGCTGAGCGGCCTGGGCGCTGCCGATCTGCTGAAAGCTCCGATGACGGCCTTCTTCGCCTCTCGGCAATGCCCCGGCAGTGCCATTCGCGCGGCCACTGCATGGGCGTTGCAGCAGGCCAAAGACCGCCGCACGGTGGTCGGCGGTTTTCATTCGCCGCTGGAACAATCGGTGCTGCGGCTGCTGTTAGAGGGCAGCGGCGCGGCCGTGGTGGTGCTCGCGCGGCCAGTGGCCACCGCCACACTGCCAGGTAGCTGGCGCGACGCACTGGGCGCCGGCAGGATGGCGGTGGTCAGCCGGTCCGCCAGCGCCCAACGGCTGACCGAGCAAGGGGCCGAGGATCGCAACGATCTCGCGGCTCGGCTGGCGGACCGCATTGCCGTCGCGCACGCCAGCCCTGGCGGGCGCCTCAGCCAGCAGTGCGTGCGCTGGCGTTCTGCTGGTATGGACGTTTGGCCGGTGGGGTGAGCGCACCGCCCGTAGCCCGCTGACGCCCGCCTCACCCCGGCAAATCAAGCCGCCGCCGCCTTGACCATCAAGCGCCACGCATGCAGCAGCGGCTCGGTGTAGCCGCTGGGCTGGCTCAGGCCCTTGAACACCAGGTCGCTGGCGGCCTGAAAGGCGGCCGATTCGGTCAACCGGCCGGCCATGTTGGTGTAGGCCGCATCACCCTTGTTCTGGCCGTCAACCACCTTGGCCATGCGCTTGAGCGTGGCCCGCACCTGCGCCTTGCTGACCACGCCGTGCTGCATCCAGTTGGCCATGTGCTGGCTGCTGATGCGCAACGTGGCGCGGTCTTCCATCAGGCCGATGCCGTTGATGTCGGGCACCTTGCTGCAGCCCACGCCCTGGTCGATCCAGCGCACCACGTAGCCGAGGATGCCCTGGGCGTTGTTGTCCAGTTCCTGCTGTTTTTCAAGTTCGGTCCACTTGGCGGCCTGGGCGGCGGTGACCACCGGGATCGTCAGCAGGCCTTGCAGCAGCGTTGCCCGTTCAAGATCTTGATCGGCTTGGGCGTCCAACTTCTCCAGGCCCTTCTGCACCGCGAACACGTCGACCTGGTGGTAATGCAGCGCATGCAGCGTGGCGGCGGTGGGGCTGGGCACCCAGGCAGTGTTGGCGCCGGCCTGCGGGTGGGCGATTTTTTGCTGCAGCATCGCCGCCATCAGGTCGGGCATGGCCCACATGCCCTTGCCGATTTGCGCCTTGCCGCGCAGGCCACACTGCAGGCCCACCAGCACGTTGTTGCGCTCGTAGGCCGCGATCCAGGTGCTGCGCTTCATGTCGCCCTTGCGCATCATCGGGCCGGCCAGCATGGCGGTGTGCATCTCGTCGCCGGTGCGGTCGAGGAAGCCGGTGTTGATGAAGGCCACGCGGTCGGCTGCCGCCGCAATGCAGGCCTTCAGGTTGACGCTGGTGCGGCGCTCCTCGTCCATGATGCCCAGCTTGACGGTGGCCTTGGGCAGGCCCAGCATCGCTTCGACGCGGCCGAACAACTCACTGGCAAAAGCCACTTCGGCCGGGCCGTGCATCTTGGGCTTGACGATGTAGACCGAGCCCTCGCGGCTGTTGACGATGGCCTGGCCGGTCGACAACTGACCGTGTTTTTGCAGGTCGTGCAGCGCGATGGTGGTGGTGATCACCGCGTCGAGGATGCCTTCGGGGATTTCCTGGCCGGGCTTGCCGTCGGCACAGTCCCACAACACCGCCGGGTTGCCCATCAAATGGCCGACGTTGCGCACGAACATCAGGCTGCGGCCGTGCAACGACAGGCTGCCGCCACCCGGCGCGGTGTAGTCGCGGTCGGGGTTCAGGCCGCGGGTGAAGGTCTTGCCGCCCTTGGCCACTTCTTCGGTCAGCGTGCCCTTCAGGATGCCCAGCCAGTTGCGGTAGGCCTGCACCTTGTCGTCGCCGTCGACCACGGCGACCGAGTCTTCCAGGTCGAGGATGGTCGACAGCGCCGATTCGAGCACCAAGTCGCTGACCCCGGCCGCATCCGTGGCGCCGATGGCCGTGCTGCGGTCGATGCGGATGTCGAGGTGCAAGCCGTTGTGCTGCAGCAGCACCGACGACGGCGCCGCCGCCTCACCCTGCCAGCCGACCAGTTGCTTGGGCTTGACCAAGCCAGTGGTCTGGCCGTTGTTAAGCGCCACGACCAGCGCGTCGCCTTCAATCCGGTAGCCGGTGGCATCGAGGTGCGAGGCCTTTTTGAGCGGCGCGGTGCGGTCGAGCACGTGGCGGGCGTACTCGATGACCTGGGCGCCGCGCACCGGGTTGTAGCCGGCTTGGCCATTCACCGTGCGCATGGCGCCAGCGGTCTCGGGCAGCGCGTCGGTGCCGTACAGCGCGTCGTACAGCGAGCCCCAGCGCGCGTTGGCGGCGTTCAGCGCATAGCGGGCGTTGGTGATCGGCACCACCAACTGCGGGCCGGCCTGCAGCGCCAGTTCGGCGTCGACGTTCTTGGTGCTGATCTTGACCTTGGCCGGCACCGCCACCAGGTAGCCGACGCCTTCAAGGAAGGCACGGTACTTGGCCATCGCCTTGATCGGCCCCGGCTTGGCGCTGTGCCAGGCGTCGATCGCCGTCTGCAGGCGGTCGCGCTCGGCCAGCAGCGCGGCGTTCTTGGGCGCCAGGTCGTGCACCAAGGCGTCGAAGCCGGCCCAGAAGTCAGCCGGCGCCACGCCGGTGCCGGGCAGCACCTGCTGGTCGATGAACTGGGCCAGCGGCGTGGCCACTTGCAGGCGGTGGATCGTGGTGCGGTTGCTCATGGCGGCGTCTCGGGTGGGGTTCCGTGAAGGGGATTCAGTGAATTGGATTCAGTGAGCGGGGTTCAGGCCGTGGCGGGGGCTGACGGAAAGAAGCCCAACACGTCGCGCAGGCTGCGGCCGCTGCGGGTCGGTTCGGTATCGAGTTGTTCCAGCGGCGCGCCGGCCCGGTTCACCCACAGCGTGGTGTAGCCAAACCAGGTGGCGCCAATCGCATCCCAGCCATTGCTGGAGACAAACAATATCTTCTTCGCCGGCAGCCCCAGGGCGTCGGGTCCCAGCTGGTAGGCGGCGGGATCGGTCTTGAAACGCTGCACGACATGGGTGCTGAGCACCGGGTTGAGCAGGTCCTGGAAGCCGGCGCTCTTGACCGCCACGGCCAGCATCTCCGGGTCGCCGTTGCTCAGGATGCCGGTGCGGATGCCGCGGCTTTGCAGCGCCTGCAGCACCTCAAGGTTCTCAGGAAAGGCCGACAGGTGGCGGTACTGGTTCATCAGCCGGTCTTCGGCGCTGCGGTCCATCGCCAGGCCCAGCTTCAGCGCAGCAAAGCGCAGGCCCGCGCGGGTCAGGTCCCAGAACGGCTGGTAGCGGCCGCTCATCGAGACCAGCCGGGTGTAGTCGATCTGCTTGTCGCGCCACAGCAGCGCCAGCGCGTCGCCGCGGCCGGGGAACAACTGCTCGGCGGCCAAGCCGACGCTGTAGACGTCGAACAAGGTGCCGTAGGCGTCGAACAGCACCGCTTCGGGTGCAGGGGGCAAGGGCGCATTCATCATGAGGCCGCACTGTATTGCGAACCTGACCAGCCATCAATGACCGCAATCGACTGATATTGATGCGCCGAAAGCCTGTAATCAACCCGGCGGTCGGCGATGCTTGTTGGATTGAACGGTGTGTAATCTGCCGCCATGGACCGCCTAAAACAGATCGAATCCTTCGTTTCAGTCGCTGCCAAAGGCACATTGACGGCGGCGGCACAGACCGAAGGTGTCGCCCCGGCGGTGGTCGGCCGGCGCATCGACGCGCTGGAAGAGCGGCTGGGCGTCAAGCTGCTGCTGCGCACCACCCGGCGCATCACGCTGACGCACGAGGGCAGCGCCTTTCTCGAAGATTGCCAGCGCCTGTTGGCCGACATGGCCAACGCCGAAGCCAGTGTGTCGGCCGGCGGTGTCAAGGCCAGCGGTTATCTGCGCATCACCGTGCCGGCGGGTTTCGGGCGGCGGCATGTGGCGCCGCTGGTGCCGGGCTTTCTGGCGCGCCACCCCGACGTGAACTTGTCGCTGAACCTCAGCGACCGAGTAGTCGACATCGTCAACGAGGGTTTTGATTGCGCGGTGCGGGTGGGCGACATGGCCGATTCCAACCTGGTCTCGATCCGCCTGGCCGACAACCGTCGGCTGTGCGTGGCGGCGCCCGCCTACCTGAAGCGCGCCGGTGTGCCGCAGTCGCCCGCCGAACTGGTGCGCCATGACTGCCTGACGCTGTCGTCCGACGCCAGCCAGACCCGCGGCTGGGCCTTCACGGTGGATGGCGCGGTGACCCACCTGCGGCCCAGTGGCCGCCTGGCCTGCAGCGACGGCCAGGTCTTGCACGCCTGGTGCCGGCAAGGCATGGGCATCGCCTGGCGCAGCACCTGGGAGGTCGAGGGCGACATCGCCGCCGGCACGCTGGTGGCGGTGCTGGAGGCGTTTGCCGCGCCGCCCAATGGCATCTACGCGGTGTTTGCGCAGCGCAAGCACCTGCCGCTGCGGCTGCGGCTGTGGATCGACTACCTCAAGCACCACTACCGCGACCCGGCGTTCTGGCAAGCTGCTTTGGCGGCGGGCTGATTTTGGGGCGGATGTGGCGGGCTGATATGGGGACTGATTTTGGCGGCTGATGTGAGGGGCTGGTTGCTGCGCCGCCACTGGGTTCAGCGCCCGTCACCGGCGGCCTGCACCTCGGCGGCCAGCTGCACCAGCAGCGGCCCCAGCTGCTCGACCAACACCGTGCGCGGCAGCTTGCTCGCCGGGCCGCCGCAGCTGAGGGCCAGGATCTCGGCGCCAGCATTGATGACCAGCGGTACACCGACTGCGCTGATGTCGGCGTGCCATTCGCCTTCGCTGGTGACGAAACCGAACTGTCGGTAGTCGCGCAGCGCGCGATCCAGGCCGCACAGCGTCGCCGGCCAGGCCAGCGGCTCTTCGCGCTGCAGGGCATCGAACAGCCGCGCGCGTTCGGGCTCGCTCGACGCGCACAGCAGCGCACGGCCCATCGCGGTGGTGGCCAACGGAATGCGCGCGCCGACATCGACCGCCATCGTCAGCGGCGAGCTGGATCGGCAGACCTCGAGGTAGACCATCGACGTGAGGTGCCGTGCGCTGAGCGACACGGTGCTGCCGGTGCGCTCAGCCAGCGCCTGCATCGCCGGGCGCGCGATGTGCCGCAGGTCAATGCGCGACAGCAGGCGAAAGCCCAGCGTCAGCACGCCGGTGCCCAGGGCGTAGCGGCCGCGCTCGGGCGCGTAGCGGAGGTACCCGAGCGCTGTCAGCGTGAAGGTCAGGCGTGACACGGTGGCTGCCGGCAGGCCGGTGCGGGCAGCGATGTCGCGGTTGCCCAGCTCGTGCTCGGCCGGCGCGAAGCAGCGCAGCACCGCCAGCCCGCGCGCCAGCGCCTCGACGAACCGACGGTCCTGCCGGAGTTCGGCGCCGGCCGGCAACAGGGCAGGGTCACGTTTGCGCATTGCTTGCTCGCCAGTTTTGCAGCCGTTCCACATCAACCCCTATTAATTCCACTGTGCAGAATAACCATTGAGCCTCACTGGCCTTGTGCGGGTATCACCTAGATCGGCGGGCCGCAGGCATCTCCTAGCATGCCGTCGGCGGCCGGCTATTCCGGCACGCGAAATTACATCCAAGCCCGCAGGAGACCCCATGAGCAGCCACTTCCGATCATTGCCCAGCCTGATCTTGACGGTGATCGCGGCCGCCAGCCTCGTCGCCTGCGGCGGCAACGACGCCCCGGCGCCGATCCTCGCTGCGGCAAAGATCACCACGCTGTCGAACCGCGCCGACCTTATCAGCGGCGGTGACGTGCTGGTCGAGTTGGTGCTGCCGACGGCC
>JAYVDE010000408.1:0-4563 GCA_043749575.1 Burkholderiaceae bacterium
CGGAAGGATTTTGCGGGCCTGGCCTGGTCTGACTTCATGCGCCAGTACGAGGGCTCGGTCGGCGCCGCGTTTCATCTCTGCCAGGCGGTGCTGCCGCATCTGGCCGGGCGCGGCGGCGCCATTGTGAACCTCGTGAGCGACCTCGTGGAGGACCCTGTCGTGCCGTATGCCGACTACGGCACCGCCAAGGCGGCGCTGGTCGGCTTCAGCCGCCAGCTGGCGGCCGAGCTGGGGCCGCAGGGCGTGCGCGTCAACTGCGTCGCGCCGGGCCTCGTGTACCCCACTGCGGGCAGCGCCACCACGCGCGCCGCCTTCCGCGAGGCGCTGGCCGCCGCGACGCCGCTGCGCCGGCTGGCGCGGCCCGAGGACGTGGCCGGGCCGGTGGTCTTCCTGGCCTCGGCGGCGAGTGGCTTCGTCACCGGCCAGGTGCTGTTCGTCGATGGTGGCAGGGTGATGCGATGACAAGATCCGACGAGACCCGCGTGTTCGTGCTCGACACGCCGTGCGGCACGGCGCGCGAGCTGACGTTGGCGCCGGCCGACCTGGCTGCGGCGGCGCCGCCGGCCGGGCCTGCGCTGAGCGCCACGCTGCGCGAACGCGGGGCGGCTGCGGTGGTGGTGACGGGCGCGGCCGGCCCCTGGCTCGATGCCGTGCATGCGCGCGGCTGGATTACGCCGGTGGCGGGCGCCGACCTCGACGCCTGGCTGCCCGCGTGGCAGGCCCGGCTGGACGAAGGCCATGTGCCGGCCGACGCCGCGCTGCTGGCCTGGCCGGCGCTGCCGCGGCTGTCCTGGGGCGACGAGCCCGCGCCGGCGTCGAGTTCCCGCCCGGCCGACGCCCCGCTCGGCCTCTACGCCATCGTCGACACGGCCGCGGCGCTGCGCCGCGTGCTGGAGGCCGGCGTGCGCACGGTGCAGCTGCGCGTCAAGCGGCCACCCGACGCCGACGCGGCCTGGGACGCGGCGCTGCGCGGCGCGCTGCGCGACAGCCTCGCGGCGGCCGCGGACCATGGCGCGCTGCTCTTCGTCAACGATCACTGGCGCCTGGCCGCCGAACTGGGCGCCCCCGCCGTGCACCTGGGCCAGGAAGACCTGCTGGCGCTGGGCGAGGCCGGGCGGGCCGCGTTGCGCGCCAGCGGCCTGGCCCTGGGCGTCAGCTCGCACGCGGTGTGGGAGCTGTGCCGCGCGCGCGGCCTGGCGCCGCGCTATGTCGCCTGCGGCCCCGTCTGGCCGACCACCACCAAGGACATGCCCTGGCGCCCCCAGGGCCTGGACAACCTGGCCTGGTGGTGCGACGTGGCGGGCGCGCCGGTGGTCGCCATCGGCGGCATCCTGGCGCCCGAGCAGGTGCGCCAGGCAGCGGCCTGCGGCGCCGCCGGCGTGTGCGTGCTGCGCGGCCTGGGCAGCGACCCCCGGCTGACGGTGGCCGCGCTGCAGCAGGCCTTTGAGGAGGGTCGACAGGACGCGCTGGCCCGGGCCGGGCGGCCCAGGCCGCGCCTGCACCCCACGCTGGACCGCGCGGCATGACGACAACGCGGCCCCTGCACATCGGCATCGCCGGTGCCGGCCTGCTCGGCCGTCTGCTGGCCTTCATGCTGTCGCGCGCCGGCCACCGCGTCGAGGTGCACGACCCCGCCGCCGGGCCCGAGGCCCGCGGCGCCGCCGGCTGGACGGCCGCCGGCATGCTGAGCCCGCTGGCCGAGTTGGAGACCGCCGACGAGCAGGTCTTCCGCTGGGGCTTGCGCTCGCTCGAGCTGTGGCCGCAGATCCTGGCCGCGCTGCCGGCGCCGGTGGAATTCCAGCGCGACGGCAGCCTGCTGGTCGCCCACCCTGAGGACGCCGGCGCGGCGCGGCGCGTGCTCGACTTGCTGGCGCGCAAGGCCCCGGCCGGCCATGCCGTGCAGCAGACCACGGCGGCCGAGCTGGCCTTGTTGGAACCCGCGCTGCGCGGCGGCTTGCAAGGCTGGCTGCTGCCCGGCGAAGGCCGCATCCACACCGTGCAGGCGATGTCGGCGCTGGCCGCCGCTGCGCCGGGCGTGAACTGGCAATGGGGCTCCACGGTCGAGTCCGTCGAGCCGGGATGCCTGCAACTGGCAGGCGGCGCCGCGCGCTGCGACTGGGCCTTCGACATGCGCGGCCTCGGCGCGCGCCCGCAGTTGCCGCTGCGCGGCGTGCGCGGCGAAATCTTCTGGCTGCAGGCCCCCGGCCTGGGCCTGCGCCGCCCGGTGCGCCTGCTGCACGCCCGCCACCGCGTCTACCTGGTGCCGCGCGCCCCCGACCTGGTCGTCGTCGGCGCCAGCGAGATCGAGAGCGAGGACCGCTCGCCCGTCTCGCTGCGCAGCACGGTCGAACTGCTGGCCGCCGCGCACAGCATCGTGCCCGCGCTGGCCGAAGCGCGCATCGTGCACAGCGAGACCAACCTGCGCCCGGCCCTGCCCGACAACCTGCCGCGCATCGAGGTGCAGCCGGGCCTGGTGCGCATCAACGGCCTGTTCCGCCATGGCTGGCTGATCGCACCGGGGCTGGTCGAGACCGCGCTGCAGGCCAGCCTAGGCAGCGCCCGGGAGGCCGCGTGAAGATCGAGATCCGACTCAACCACGAACGCCGCCAGCTCGACGAGGGCAGCACGCTGGCCGCGCTGGTCGAATCGCTGGACCAGGCCCCGGCCGCGCTGGCCACCGCCGTCAACGGCCAGTTCGTGCCGCGCGCGCAGCGTGCGGCGTGCAGCCTGCGCGACGGCGACCTCGTCACCACCTTCCAACCCATCACCGGGGGCTGAACCCATGAGCCTGTCGAGCCTGTCCATTGGGGGCGTCGAGCTCCAGAGTCGCTTCTTCCTCGGCACCGCCGGCTACCCTTCGCCGGCAGTGCTGAATGCGGCCATCGCTGCCGCGGGCACGCAAGTCGTCACCGTCGGCCTGCGGCGGCAGCTGGCCGGCGGCGGCCAGGGCAAGGATGGCGGCGAGTTCTACCGCCACATCCGCGAATCCGGCGCGCGGCTGCTGCCCAACACCGCCGGCTGCACCACGGCGCGCGAGGCCGTCACGCTGGCGCAGATGGCACGCGAGCTGTTCGGCACCCACTGGATCAAGCTCGAGGTGGTGGGCGACGAGTACACGCTGCAGCCCGACCCCTGGGAGCTGGTCGAGGCCGCGCGCGAACTGGCCGCCGACGGCTTCGAGGTCTTCCCCTACTGCACCGACGACCTGGTGACCTGCAAGCGCCTGCTCGACGCCGGTTGCCGCATCCTGATGCCCTGGGGCGCGCCGATAGGCTCGGGCCAGGGCCTGCTGAACCCCAGCGCCCTGCGCACGCTGCGCGCACGGCTGCCCGGCGTGCCGCTGGTGGTCGACGCCGGCATCGGCTCGCCGCGCGACGCGGTGCAGGCGATGGAGCTGGGCTACGACGCCGTACTGGTCAACTCGGCCGTGGCCCTGGCGCACGACCCGGTGACCATGGCGCGCGCCTTCCGCCTGGCCATCGAGGGCGGCCGCCTGGCCTGGGAGGCCGGCATCATGGCCAAGCAGGAGATGGCCGTTGCGACGACGCCGGTCACGGGCCGACCGTTCCTCTTGTGAGCCGTGGGCCGGTGTCGATGCGGCAGGCCCGCGACATCGGCACACGCCGTGCGTGCGGGACTGAAGACAAGGTCGGACCCCATGGCGGTGCGCTTGATGTCGAAAGCACGACCATCGGCAAGCTGGGTTTCGACGGCGCAGGCAAGGTCTATACGGCCACCTCGCGCGGCGTCTGGAAGCACGCGGCCAACGGCGGATCGGCCGCGTGGACCGCCGTGCTGGTGCCCGTGCCGGGCAGCATCTCGCCCCACGGGGGTCACGGCCCGCGCGTGCCGCCGAGCGACGGGAACTCGGGCGCCGCGCCCGCGCCCGGCCGCTGCCGCAAGGCCGCCAGCCGCCGCGTCATGCTCTCGATCTCGATCGTCTGGCCGGCGATGATCTCCTCGGCCAGTTGCCGCGTGGCGGGGTCGCGGCCATGTTGCAGCACCAGCCGCGCCATGTCGACGGCGCCGGCATGGTGCGGAATCATCATCGCCAGGAAGTCGATGTCGGCCTGGCCCACATAGCCCGGGCGGTGCATGTCCTGCATCATGCGCAGCATGGATTCGTCCATCTCGCGCTGGAAGGCGCTGGCACCCTCGGCGCTCATGCCGTCTGGCCCTTCGCACCCACGCGCACGTAGACCAGGTTGATGCTCTTCTTGTTGCGCAGTGCGCCCGAAGGCAGCGCCAGGTTGCCCAGCGGGATCTGCGTGATGAAGGCCGGCCGCAGCGGGTCGCTGACGTCGAAGGCGCTGCACACCGTCTGGCCGGCGTTGGGCGTGCCGGGCAGCTCGTCCTGTTCATGGGCCACGTAGAGCAGCGTGTTCTCGGGGTTGGTCCACAGCCCGTGCGATTCGCGGCCGTGGCTGAAGAAGCTGCCCACCACCTTGCGCTGGCCGGCCGGGGCACTGCGGTCGATGATGGCGATGGGGCTGGACGCCACGCCGCCGGGGCCGCCGTCGTCGATGCGCGCCAGGCTGGCATAGACCCCGCTGCCGCGCGGGT
>JAYVDE010000409.1:0-11883 GCA_043749575.1 Burkholderiaceae bacterium
CAGGACGATCACCTCGTGGCCGGTGAGCTTGCTCCAGCCATCGGTGGCCACCGTGCCGTCCTTGGGGTCGAGGCCGACGATGATGTGGCCCGGGAAGGCGGTGCAGGCGTCCTTCAGGAAGCCCGGGCTCTTGACCGCTGCCGTGCCGATGATGACGTAGCTGATGCCGTCGTCGAGGTAGCGCTCGATGGTGTCCAAGTCGCGAATGCCACCGCCCAGTTGCACCGGGATCTGGCCGCCCACCTCCCGCAGGATGGCCTTGATCGCCGGCTCGTTGACCGGCTTGCCGGCAAAGGCGCCGTTCAGGTCGACCAGGTGCAGGCGCCGCGCGCCGGCGTCCAGCCAGCGCCGGGCCATCGCGGCGGGGTCTTCGCCGAAGGTGGTGGCGACGTTCATGTCGCCTTTTTCAAGGCGAACGCAGTGGCCGTCTTTCAGGTCGATAGCGGGGATCAGCAGCATGGCCGTGGCAGCAGAGTGAGAAGGTGGCGGGGGCTGAGGCCAGCGGCGCTCAGGGCTTCCAGGCGAGAAAGTTGCGGTACAGGGCCAGGCCCTGGTCGGCGCTCTTCTCAGGATGAAACTGAGTCGCAAAAATATTATCCCGTGCCACCGCGCAGGTAAAGCGGCTGCCGTAGTCGGTCGTGGCCGCAGTGTGGCGCGCGTCCGACGGCACGGTGTAGTAGCTGTGCACAAAATAGAACCAGCTGCCAGGCGGCACCCCCGTCCACATCGGGTGCAGCGCGCCATCATGAGCCTGGGCGTCAACCTGGTTCCAGCCCATTTGCGGCACCTTGTAGCGGCTGCCGTCGGGCTGCAGCCGGCCCGCCAGCTGGAAGCGCCTGACCTGGCCGGGGATCAGGCCGAGGCCGGGCGTGTCCTGCTCCTCGCTGTGGTCCAGCAGCATCTGCATGCCCACACACACACCCATCAGCGGCTTGCTGGCGGCGGCTTCGAGCACCGCCTCTTTCAGACCCGAGTCGTGCAGCTCGCGCATGCAGTCGCGCATCGCGCCCTGGCCGGGCAAGACCACGCGCTCGGCCGCGCGCACCTCATCGGGCCGCTGGGTGATGACCACGGTCAAACCCGAGCCGGCGGCCACATGCAGCACCGCCTGCGACACCGAGCGCAGGTTGCCCATGCCGTAGTCGACCACCGCAACGGTTCGCTGGCCCATGGTCAGCGTCCGTCCGGCCGCACTACGCGCGCTGGACCGGCTTGCGAGACCGTGATCGAAGTCAGCGCGGGGGTGGCCATCACAGGCTGCCTTTGGTCGACGGGATCACGCCGGCCGAGCGCGGATCGAGCGTCAACGCCATGCGCACGGCACGGCCGAAAGCCTTGAACACCGTCTCGGCCTGGTGGTGGGCGTTGTCGCCCTTCAGGTTGTCGATGTGCAGGCTGCACAGCGCGTGGTTGACGAAGCCCTGGAAAAACTCGTAGACCAGCTGGGTGTCTAGCGTGCCGACCATGCCCGAGGTGAACGGAATGTGCTGGTGCAGCCCCGGTCGGCCGGAGAAATCGACCACCACGCGCGACAGCGCTTCGTCGAGCGGCACGTAGCTGTGGCCGTAGCGGGTGATGCCGCGCTTGTCGCCAATGGCTTGGGCCACCGCCATGCCTAACGTGATGCCGACGTCTTCGACCGTGTGGTGGCCGTCGATGTGCAGGTCGCCCTGGCACTCGATGTCGAGGTCGATCAAGCCGTGGCGGGCCACTTGGTCGAGCATGTGGTCGAAAAAGCCGATGCCGGTGGCGAAGACGCCGACGCCGGTGCCGTCGAGGTTGAGGCGCACGCGGATCTGCGTCTCCTTGGTGTTGCGCTGGACATCGGCGGTGCGGTCGGCAGCGTGGCCGGTGGTGTGGTCGACCGTGCGGTCGGTGGCGTTTGCGGCAGTGCGGTCCATCGGGGGCTTTCGGCTTCAGAGTGAAGTGTTCAAAGCGAAGCGCGCAGCGCCTCGAACATCGCGCGGTTCTCTGGCGGGCTGCCCACCGTCAGGCGCAGGCAGTTGGCCAGCAGCGGATGCAGCGCGGACACATTCTTGACCAGCACACCGCGCTGCTTCATGCCGGCAAAGGCGGCGGCGGCATCGGGCACGCGGGTCAGGATCATGTTGGCCTGGCTCGGGAAGGGCTTGACGCCCGGCAGTTCGGCCAGCTGCATCATCAATTGATCGCGCTCACGGCGGATCACCGCGGCCTGTTCGGCGTAGACGGTGGCATGCGCCAGCGCAAACAGCGCAGCCTCGGCGTTGAGCACGCTGATGTTGTAGGGCGGACGCACTTTTTCGACCTCGGCGATCAGCGCAGTGGCACCCATCAGGTAGCCGATGCGCACGCCGGCCAGGCCGAACTTGCTCATCGTGCGCATCACCAGCAGGTGCGGGTGGCGTGCCAGACGGGCCATCGAGTCGCGCGCGGCGAACGGCTGGTAGGCCTCGTCCATCACCACCAGGCCGTTCACCCGGGCCATCGCAGCGATACAGCGCTCGATCACGGCGTCGTCCCACAGGTTGCCGGTGGGGTTGTTCGGGTAGGCCAGGTACAACAGCGCGGGGCGGTGCTGCTCGATCGCGGCCAGCATCGCGGCCTCGTCCAGTTCAAACTCGGCGGTCAGCGGCACGCCGATGAATTGCAGGCCCTGCAACTGCGCTGACACCGCGTACATCACGAAGCCGGGCAGCGGCGCCACCACCGTGGCGCCGGGCAGGTCGCAGGCCATGCTGAGCAGCGTGATCAGCTCGTCAGAGCCGTTGCCCAGCGTCAGCGCGCAGCCCGCCGGCAGGCCGGCATGGGCCGCCAGCGCGGCGCGCAGGTCGTCGATGCGGCCACCGGGGTAGCGGTTGATGGCCAGCCGGCCCAGGCGCTCGCCCAGTTCGCGTTGCAGCGCTTCGGGCAGCGTGAACGGGTTTTCCATCGCGTCCAGCTTGATCAAACCGGCACTCGGCTGCACCGCGTAGGCGTGCATGTTCTGGATGTCGCGGCGAATCACACGGGCGATGGTGGGGTCGGGTTGGGACTGGGTCATGGCATACCTTCGTGCTGCGCACTGCGCAATTCGCCCCTTGGGGCGGCCCGGCGGGCTCATGACGCAGCCGGGGCCGGCCCGGGGTTGTCGAGCCACTCGGGCCCGGTGATGAAGGGGTTGAGGATGCGCACGCTGTCGAACTGCTGACCATGCTGCAGGTCTTCGGTCAGCAGCACCGAGCAGCCTTGTTGCTGGGCGGCGGCGACCATCAGGGCGTCCCAGTAATTGAGCAAGGCGCCGTCCTGCAGCCGCCAGGCGATATCCACGGTGGTCTCATCAACCGTCCACGGATTCCAGGCCCGGTACCGGCGCACCAAGGCACGGCAGTCGTCCACCGCCAAGCTAGGCGCCGTGCGCCGCAGGTTGACGTACAACTCGTTGAGCACCTGGGTGCTGATGCGCCCGCAGCTGCTGCGCCAGCAGGCCGCCAGCCAATCCGACGCCCGCTGTTGTTTGTCGGGCGAGCGAGGGTCCTGCGCATACAGCAGGACATTGGTGTCAACGAAAACGGTCGAGGCGCTCGGCATAGATCTCGTCCCGGGTCAGGTAGCGGCCCTCGAAGGGGATGGGTTTGAACTCCAGCGCCTCGCGCATCGCCCGCTCGTAAGCGTCATCGCGCCGCATCTTCTCGGCCAGCATCTCGCCCACCAGCCGCGACACGCTGGTGTTGCGGCGCGCCGCTTCGATGCGCGCCCAGTCGGCAACGCTGTCTTCCATCGTGACAGTGACGTTTTTCATGACCACTCCAAAACACTGAATTCGTGCTGCGCTATTTTCGTGTTGCACGAACTTCGTGTCAAGAGCGCTGTGTTGGGTTCAGCGATGCAGCAGTTCAGCGATGCAGCCGCTCAGCGAAGCAGCCGCATTTCCGCCGCCTGAGCGTGCGCTTGCAAGCCTTCGCCGTAGGCCAGCTCGGCGGCGATCGGGCCCAGCAGCTGGGCGCCGGCCTCGCTGACCTCGATCAGGCTGCTGCGCTTTTGAAAGTCGTAGACGCCCAAGGGTGACGAGAAGCGCGCGGTGCCCGAGGTCGGCAACACGTGGTTGGGCCCGGCGCAGTAGTCGCCCAGGCTTTCGCTGGTGAAGGCGCCGAGGAAGATCGCGCCGGCGTGGCGCAGCAGCGGCTCCCAGCGCTGCGGATCGGCCGAGCTGACTTCCAAATGCTCGGGCGCGATGCGGTTGCTGATCGCGCAGGCCTCTGCCATGCTGGTGGTGTGGATCAACGCACCGCGGCCTTCCAGGCTGGCGCGGATCACCTCGCGGCGCGGCATGCCAGGCAACAAGCGATTAATCGCCGCCTGCACCTGGGCGATGTAAGCGGCATCGGGGCACAGCAAGATGCTCTGCGCCAGTTCGTCGTGCTCGGCCTGGCTGAACAAATCCATCGCCACCCAGTCGGGCGGCGTGCTGCCGTCGGCCAGCACCAGGATCTCGCTCGGCCCGGCGATCATGTCGATGCCCACCGTGCCGAACACCCGCTTCTTGGCGCTGGCCACGTAGGCATTGCCCGGGCCGGTGATCTTGTCGACCTGGGGCACGGTGGCGGTGCCGTAAGCCAGTGCGGCCACCGCCTGCGCGCCGCCCAGTGTGAAGACCCGCGTGACCCCGGCCACGTGGGCGGCGGCCAGCACCAGCGGGTTTTTCTCGCCTTTGGGCGTGGGCACGACCATGATGATTTCGCCGACACCCGCCACCTGCGCCGGAATGGCGGTCATCAGCACCGATGAAGGGTAGGCCGCCTTGCCGCCAGGCACGTAGATGCCCACGCGGTCGAGGGGTGTCACCTTCTGGCCCAGCAGCGTGCCGTCGTCGTCGCGGTACTGCCAGCTCAGGCCGCAGGCCTGCAACTGGCGCTGGTGAAAGCTGCGCACCCGGGCGGCGGCAAACTCCAGCGCATGGCGCTGGGCCGGCGTGATGGCCTCGAAGGCCGCTTTCAACTCGTCGCGGGTGAGTTCCAGCGCCGCCACCGATGCCGCCTGCAGGCCGTCGAAGCGGGCGGTGTATTCGAGCAGCGCCGCGTCGCCGCGCTGCTTGACGTCGGCCAGGATCCCCGCCACCCGTTGTTCGATCGCGTCGTCGGTCGCGGCCGACCAGTGCAGCACGCGCTGGAACTCGGCTTCAAAATCACCTGCGGTGGTGGTCAGATGGCGGATGTTGACGGCAGTCATGGTGGTGAAGCAAACAATCTGGCGATGAAAGGGTCAGCCCGCCGCGCGGGCAAAGGCATCTATCAAACGGCGCATCGGCTCGCGCTTGAGCTTCAACGCGGCCTGGTTGACCACCAGCCGGGCGCTGATGTCCATGATGCGTTCGACCTCGACCAGGTGGTTGGCCTTGAGCGTGCTGCCGGTGGACACCAGGTCGACGATGGCGTCGGCCATGCCGGTCAGCGGTGCCAGTTCCATCGAGCCGTAGAGCTTGATCAGGTCGACGTGCACGCCTTTGTCGGCGAAGTGCTGGCGGGCGATCTGGGTGTATTTGCTGGCCACCCGGATGCGCGAACCCTGCTTGACGGCGGCGGCGTAGTCGAAGTCGGCGCGGGTGGCCACGCTGATGCGACAACGGGCGATCTTCAGGTCGACCGGCACGTAGAGGCCGCTTTCGGCCAGATCGGCACCGTGTTCCAGCAGCACATCCAGGCCCGCCACGCCGAGATCAGCGCCGCCTTGTGCCACGTAAGTGGGCACATCGCTGGCGCGCACCAACAACACCCGCACACCGGGCTGGGTGGTGGCCAGAATCAGCTTGCGGCTCTTCTCGGGGTCTTCGGTCACTTCGATGCCGGCCGCGGCCAGCAGTGGCAGGCAGTCGTCGAAGATGCGGCCCTTCGACAGGGCCAGGGTGATCGTGCCCGGCATCAGGAAACCCTTTCAATGTCGGCGCCGATGGCGCGCAGCTTGGCTTCCATGCGGTCGTAGCCGCGGTCCAGGTGGTAGATGCGATCAACCACCGTCTCGCCCTGGGCCACCAGGCCGGCGATCACCAGGCTGGCCGAGGCGCGCAGATCGGTGGCCATCACCGTGGCACCCTGCAGCACGGGCACGCCGGTGACCACCGCCGTGTGGCCATCGACCTCGATGCGCGCGCCCAGCCGCACCAGTTCATTGACGTGCATGAAGCGGTTCTCGAAGATCGTCTCGCTGATGCGCGCCGTGCCGGTGGCGATGCAGTTCACCGCCATGAACTGCGCCTGCATGTCGGTCGGAAACGCCGGGTACTCGCTGGTGCGAAAACCCACCGCCTTAGGCCGGCCGTCGGAGCGCACGCGGATCCACGGGTGGCCATCCTGCACGCCGTCACTGAGGTTGGCGCCGGCCTCACGCAGCTTGTCGACCAGTGCATCCAGGTGGTGGGCGTAGGCACCTTGCAGCGTCACGTCACCGCCGGCGGCAGCCACCGCGCAGAGGAAGGTGCCGGCTTCGATGCGGTCGGGCACGATGCGGTGCGGCCGCGCCGGCGCGTGCAGGCGCTCAACCCCCTGGATGCGGATGCGGCGGCTGCCGTGGCCTTCGATCCTGGCGCCCATCGCGATCAGCAACTCGGCCAGATCGGGAATCTCGGGCTCCTGGGCGGCGTTTTCCAGCACCGTTTCGCCGTCGGCCAGCACCGCGGCCATCAGCAGGTTCTCGGTGCCGGTGACGGTGACCATGTCGGTGGCAATCCTGGCGCCGCGCAAGCGCTGCGGGCGGGCACCGGACCCGCGCGGTCCCTGGGCCAGGATGTAGCCGTGGTCAACCGTGATTTCGGCGCCCATCGCCTGCAGGCCCTTGATGTGCTGGTCGACCGGCCGCGAGCCGATGGCGCAGCCGCCGGGCAGCGACACCTTGGCCTGGCCGAAGCGCGCCAGCAGCGGGCCCAGTGCCAGGATGGACGCGCGCATGGTCTTGACCAGATCGTAGGGCGCCTCCAGCTTGTGCACCTTGCTCGCGTCCAAGCTGACGACCTCAGGCTGCGCAGCGGATCGCTCGGCGACCACGCCCATGTTGCGCAGCAGCTTGAGCATGGTGTTGACGTCTTGCAACTGCGGCACGTTGTGCAGCGTGGTCACGCCGTCGACCAGCAACGCGGCGCACAGCTCGGGCAGCGCCGCATTCTTGGCGCCGGCGATGAGCACCGTGCCATTGAGGCGGCGGCCGCCGCGGATGATGAGTTTGTCCATGAGAGGGCCTTGGCTGATTCAGGCCGCTCGCCGGACGGGCACCGGGCGAGCGCCGGGCACATTGCGCAAGCGCCTGCTGCGGCCACCCGCAGCGCGCAGCCGCAAGTCGGTCAGTGGTGCGGGTGGGAAGGCGTCTGGGTCGGCGTCTGGGTCGGCGTCTCGGTCGGCGCCTAGACTGGCGCTGGGTCGGCAGCCGCCCATTCAGCCGGGGTCAATGTCTTCATCGACAGCGCGTGAATTTGCTCGCGCATTCTATCGCCCAGTGCGGTGTAAACCCTTTGATGGCGGCGCACCCGCGGCAGACCGTCAAACGCGGCTGAAACGATGGTGGCGAAAAAATGGCGGCCGTCGCCTTCGACCTCAAGGTGCTCACAAGGCAGGCCGGCAGCGATGAAGCTGCGCACATCGTCGGCAGTGGGATCTGACATAGGCTCGATTATCTCAGACGGTGATTGGAAAAGCCGGCCGGCAAGGCCATCACGGCCGCAGCTTGTAGCCGGTTTTCAGCAAGCGCAGCGCAATCGCCGAGACCAACAAGAAGCTGGTGCCCACCACGCCCAGGCTGAGCCAGGGCGAGACATCGCTGACGCCGAAAAAGCCGTGTCGGAAGCCGTCGATCATGTAGAAAAACGGGTTCAGGTGGCTGGCCTGCAGCCAGAAGGCGGGCAGCGAATGCACCGAGTAGAAAACGCCCGAGAGAAAGGTCATCGGCATGATGATGAAGTTCTGGAACGCCGCCATCTGGTCGAACTTGTCGGCCCACAGCCCGGCGATCAGCCCCAACGCACCCAGCATGCCCGCACCCAGCGCGGCGAACACGACAATCCACAGCGGCTGCGCAAAGGCCGGCGGCGCGAACCACACGGTGACGATGAATACGCCCGAACCGACCACCAGGCCGCGCACCACGCTGGCGCCGACGTAGCCGACAAACCAGGCCCAGTGCGACAGCGGCGAGACCAGCAGGAACACCAGGTTGCCGGTGACTTTGCTCTGCACCAGGCTGGACGAGCTGTTGGCAAAAGCGTTCTGCAGCACACTCATCATCACCAGGCCGGGGATCAGAAAGCTGGTGTAGCCGACGCCGGCGAACACCTGCACCCGGTCTTGCAGCACGTGGCCGAAGATCAGCAAGTACATGACGGCAGTGAGCACCGGCGCGGCCACGGTCTGAAAACCGACGTTCCAGAAACGCAGGACTTCCTTGCGGAACAAGGTGGCGGCGCCCGCCAGGCGCACTCCGGCGATCATGCAGCCACCCCCGGTGCGGTGATCGGTGACGCCACCGATGACCTGCTTGGCGAGACCATCGGCGCGCCGCTGCGCATGATTTCGACGAACACATCTTCCAGGTCGGCGCGGCCGATCTCCAGGTCTTCGATCTTCACGCCGGCCTCGCGCAGCATTGCCAACTGGCGCTCGACCTCGGCCGCGTCATGGGCCTTCAGCTGCACGATGCGGCCGGTGATGCGCGCCAGCGGCAGCAGTGCGGCGGGCAGCGCATGGTCGGTCTTGAAGCGCAGCATGGTGCTGGCGGTGGCCGACAGCAGGTTGGCGGTGCGGTCCAGCGCCACCAACTGGCCTTGCTTGAGCATGCCGATGCGGTGGCACAGCGCTTCGGCTTCTTCCAGGTAGTGCGTGGTCAGCAGCACGGTGTGGCCTTCGCGGTTCAAGCGGGCGATGAAGGCCCACAGGGTCTGGCGCAGCTCGACGTCGACACCGGCGGTAGGTTCGTCCAGCACGATCACCGGCGGGCGGTGCACCAGCGCCTGGGCCACCAGCACGCGGCGCTTCATGCCACCCGACAACTGGCGCATGTTGGCGTTGGCCTTGTCTGACAGGCCCAGCTCGGCCAGCAGCTCGTCGATCCAGGCGTCGTTGTGGCGCACGCCGAAGTAGCCGCTCTGGATGCGCAAGGCGTCGCGCACTGTGAAAAACGGGTCGAACACCAGCTCCTGCGGCACGATGCCCAGCGATTGGCGGGCCGCCGCCTCGTCGCGCTGCACGTCGTGGCCCATCACGGTGACGCGCCCGCCGCTGGGCCGGGTAAGGCCGGCCAGAATCGAGATCAGCGTGGTCTTGCCGGCGCCGTTCGGCCCCAGCAAGCCGAAGAACTCGCCCTGGGCGATGTCGAACGAAACCCCGGCCAACGCGCGAAACGTGCCGCGGGCCCCGGTGTAGGTCTTCTCGACCTGTTGAAAGCTGACAGCGGGCATAGGGCCGCGATTGTAGGGAGCGCCATCCAAGCCTTGCGGTGGGCTTGGTGCTAGATTGCCGCACGCTCCGATTGCCAAAATGCCCATCTTTGATCCGCCGTCGGCCGCAGCGCCAAAGTCCACCGACAAACCCACCGCCAGATCGACCACCAAATCGACCACCAAATCGACCACCAAGAAGCCGCGCCGCACCGCCGAGCGCATCCTGGAGGTGACGCTCGAATTGTTCAACCGCTTCGGTGAACCCAACGTCAGCACCACGCTGATCTCGGCCGAGTTGAGCATCAGCCCGGGCAACCTGTACTACCACTACCCGGCCAAGGACGAGCTGATCAACGCGCTGTTCGACCGCTACGAGCGCGCGCTGAATGACCTGTTGCATGCCGCCGACAACGTGCGCCATGTCGAGGACGCGTGGCTGTTCTTCCACATGCTGTTCGAGCTGATCTGGCAGTACCGCTTTCTCTACCGCGACTTGAACGACCTGCTCAGCAAAAATCGCCGGCTGGAGACGCAGTTCCAGTTTGTGCTGAAGAACAAGTCGCGTGCGGTGGCCCAGGTGCTCGATGGCCTGACCCGCGGCAGCAGCCTGCGCATCGACCGCCGCGAAGCCGAGCCGGTGGCCAGCAGCATGGTGGTGGTGTTGACTTACTGGCTCAGCTACGAGTACGTGC
Organism: Burkholderiaceae bacterium; assembly: GCA_043749575.1. Lineage (GTDB taxonomy): Bacteria > Pseudomonadota > Gammaproteobacteria > Burkholderiales > Burkholderiaceae_C > Pseudaquabacterium. Next base: position 10,069 of record JAYVDE010000409.1, read on the forward strand.
GCGACCCGCGCCGCGCGCTGGAGCCCGAGAGCGCCGCCGCCGCCTTGTCGCGCGGTGCCTACCATGTGCTGGCGTTGCTGATGCCCTACCTGGAGCCGCCCGCGCGCGAGCACCTGTTCCAGATCGCCGGCGCTTACCGCGGTGCTTAATTGAACTTTCACAGGAGACAAGACCATGGCCCAGTGGCGCGCTTTTCCCTACGACGACACCGACTACAGCGTCAACACCGGCGCCCTGAAAAAGCAATGGCAGCGGCTGCACATCGGCGACGCCGAGCCGCTGCCCAAAGAGGCGGCGGTGTTGGCGGCCTGGGCGCTGTTCCACGCGGGCGCGTTCCAGCAGGCCTACAACGCCGGGCTGAAAGCGGCGGCAGCGGGACACCCGGCCGGCATCACGGTGGCCAACAAGGCGCAGGCGATCTACGCCACCTACCTGGAAAAGAGCGAAAAAACCCGGCTGGCGATGTTCCAGGAAGTGGCCGAACGGGCCGAGGCGCAGGCCGCCGAAGACCCGAAGAACGCCGGCGCGCACTACTGGACGGCCTACGCGCTGGGCCGCTACAGCCAGGGCATCAGCGTGGTCAAGGCGCTGTCGCAAGGCCTGGGCGCCAAGGTCAAGACCGCGCTCGAGACCACGATCAAGCTGCAGCCCCAACATGCCGACGCGCACATCGCGCTGGGCGCCTTTCATGCCGAGGTGATCGACAAGGTGGGCAAGTTGCTGGGCCGCACCCAGGGTGCCGACGCGGCCACCGGGCTGAAGATGTTCCAGCAGGCACTGCAGCTGAACCCCGGCTCGGCCATCGCCATGGTCGAGCACGCCAACGGCCTGGTGATGCTGGAAGGCGACAAACGCATGAAGGAAGCCGAGGCGCTCTACGCCAAGGCGGCCGCCTGCCAAGCCGCCGACGCGATGGAGCGGCTGGACATCGAGATGGCCAAGGCCGAACTCGAAGCGTGAGCGCTGCCGCCGGTTGCCGCGGGCTACGGCGACCACCCTTCGAGAGTTGCAGGCCGGCGCGGGGCGGCGCGGCGACCTGGCACTGAGCCCGCCAGAGCGGACACCGGAGGCTGGAGGCTGGAGGCTGGACGCCCAACGCCCAACACCCGACACCGGCCTCAGCTGAGGACCAGGTTGTCCCGATGGATCAGCTCGGCCTCGTTGACAAAGCCCAGCAACCCGGCGATCTGCGACGACGGCTTGCGCGCGATCAGCCGCGCCTCGCCCGACGCGTAGTTGGCCAGGCCGCGGGCAATCTCGACACCCCGCACCGTGCGCACCGCAATCACATCGCCACGGTGGAAGTCACCTTCGACTTCGGTCACGCCGATCGGTAACAAGCTCTTGCCCTCGTCGCGCAGCTTGGCCACCGCACCGTCGTCCACCGTCACCGCGCCCCGCAGTTGCAAATGGTCCACCATCCACTGCTTGCGCGCCGCCAGCTTGGGCGTGCCGGCCAGCAGCACGGTGCCGATGGCCTCGCCGGCGGCCAGGCGCAGCAGCACGTCGTGCTCGCGGCCCCAGGCGATCACCGTCGACGCGCCGCTGCCCGCGGCGCGCTTGGCCGCCAGGATCTTGGTCAGCATGCCGCCGCGGCCGATCGATGAGCCGGCGCCACCGGCCATCAGTTCCAGCGCCGGATCGCCGGCGCTGGCTAGGTCGATGAAGCGTGCATCCGGCACCTTGCGCGGGTCGGCTGAATAAAGCCCGCGCTGGTCGGTCAGGATCACCAGCACGTCGGCCTCGACCAGGTTGGCCACCAGCGCGCCCAGCGTGTCGTTGTCGCCGAACTTGATCTCGTCGTTGACGACGGTG
>JAYVDE010000410.1:0-11870 GCA_043749575.1 Burkholderiaceae bacterium
GCCGAGAAGCACAACCAGGTGTTGTTCAAGGTGCTGCGCGATGCCACCAAGCCCGAGATCAAGGCCGCCGTTGAGCTGCTGTTCAAGGTCGAGGTGGTGGGTGTGTCGGTGGTCAACCAGAAGGGCAAGACCAAGCGCTTCGGTGGCCGCATCGGCCGCCGCGACCATGCCCGCAAGGCGTATGTGTCGTTGAAGGCGGGCCAAGAGCTCAACTTCACCGGGGAGGCTGCGTAAACCATGGCCGTCGTCAAAGTAAAACCCACCTCACCCGGCCGCCGCGCCGTCGTCAAGGTGGTGCACAAGCACCTGCACAAAGGCGCGCCCGAGGCTTCGTTGCTTGAGCCGCAGAAGCAGAATTCCGGCCGCAACAACAACGGCCACATCACGGTTCGTCACAAGGGCGGTGGCCACAAGCACCACTACCGCGTGGTCGACTTCGTGCGCAATAAGGATGGCATTCCGGCCAAGGTCGAGACCATCGAGTACGACCCGAACCGCACGGCGCACATCGCGCTGGTCTGCTATGCCGACGGCGAGCGTCGCTACATCATCGCTCCACGCGGTCTCGAAGTGGGTGCCAAGCTGTTGAGCGGCCCCGAGGCGCCGATCAAGGCTGGCAACACGCTGCCGATCCGTAATATCCCGGTGGGGTCCACGATTCACTGCGTGGAGATGCTGCCGGGCAAGGGCGCGCAGATTGCCCGGTCGGCCGGCGCGTCGGTCACCTTGATGGCGCGTGAAAGCGTGTACGCCCAGGTGCGCTTGCGATCCGGTGAGGTCCGCAAGATCCACATCGACTGCCGCGCCACCATCGGCGAGGTCTCGAACGAAGAGCACAACCTGCGCCAGTACGGCAAGGCTGGCGCGATGCGTTGGAGGGGCATCCGCCCAACCGTTCGCGGTGTCGCGATGAACCCGGTTGACCACCCGCACGGCGGCGGCGAAGGCCGCACTGGCGAAGGTCAAGCGCAGGTGTCACCGTGGAACACGCTGACCAAGGGCTACCGCACTCGAAGCAACAAGCGCACACAAGGCATGATCGTGTCGCGCCGCAAGAAGTAAGGGTCCACCATGGCACGCTCACTCAAAAAAGGTCCCTTCGTGGACCACCACTTGCAAGCCAAGGCCGAAAAGGCTGTGGCAGTCAAGGACAAGAAGCCGATCAAGACCTGGTCCCGTCGTTCGACGATCCTGCCAGACTTCATCGGTCTCACGATCGCCGTTCACAACGGCAAACAGCACATCCCCGTGTACGTGTCTGACCAGATGGTCGGACACAAGCTCGGTGAGTTCGCGATGACCCGCAATTTCAAGGGTCATCCTGCGGACAAGAAGGCCAAGAGGTAAGGGGCAGACGATGGAAACCAAAGCAATCGTCCGTGGCGTCCGCTTGTCGGCTGACAAGGGCCGGCTCGTTGCCGACCTGGTCCGTGGCAAGAAGGTCGACCAGGCTCTGAATATCCTGGCCTTCACGCAGAAGAAGGCCGCTGGCATCGTCAAGAAGGCCCTGGAGTCCGCGATCGCGAACGCCGAGCACAACGACGGCGCCGACATCGACGAGCTGAAGATCACCTCGATCTACATCGAGCAGGGCGCTACGTTGAAGCGCTTCTCGGCCCGCGCCAAAGGCCGGGGCAACCGCATCAGCAAGCCCTCCTGTCACATTTATGTGACGGTTGGCAACTGAAAGGCTGAGGGAAGACTATGGGACAAAAGATCCATCCGATCGGCTTTCGCCTGTCGGTCACCCGCGCCTGGGCTTCACGCTGGTACGCATCGCGTCGCAACTTCGCCGGTATGCTGGCCGAAGACCTCGACGTTCGTGAGTACCTCAAGAAGAAGCTCAAGAACGCTGCCGTCTCGCGCATCCTGATCGAGCGCCCCGCCAAGAACGCCCGCATCACCATCTTCTCGGCGCGCCCGGGTGTGGTGATCGGCAAGAAGGGCGAAGACATCGAGAACCTCAAGGCCGAGCTCGCTCGTCGCCTGAAGGTGCCGGTCGCCGTCAACATCGAAGAGGTGCGCAAGCCCGAAATCGATGCGCAGCTGATCGCCGACTCGATCACCCAGCAGCTCGAAAAGCGCATCATGTTCCGCCGCGCCATGAAGCGCGCGATGCAGAACGCGATGCGCCTGGGCGCGCAGGGCATCAAGATCATGTCGTCGGGCCGCTTGAACGGTATCGAGATCGCCCGTTGCGAGTGGTACCGCGAAGGTCGCGTGCCCTTGCACACGCTGCGTGCCGACATCGACTACGGTTTCTCGGAAGCCAAAACCACCTACGGCGTCATTGGCTGCAAGGTCTGGGTTTACCGGGGTGACCATCTCGGGCGCGGCGACGCACCTGGGAACACCAAGCCGGAAGGCCAAGATGATGACCGCCGGCCCCGCCGCGGCCCCCGCCCGGGTGGCCCTGGTGCGCCGGGTGGTCCTGACCGCCGTGGTCCCCGTCCTGGTGCCGACCGTGGTCCCCGCAGCGATGCGGTCCCGGCTGACACCAGGCCCGCCGAAGTCGGGCCCGACGGCAAGCCTGCTGCCAAGCGCGTGCGCAAGATCGCCGCGCCGGGCACCGGCGCCGCCTAAGGAGTAGAACAACATGCTGCAACCAGCACGTCGCAAGTACCGAAAAGAGCAGAAGGGCCGCAACACCGGCGTCGCCACCCGCGGCGCCAATGTGTCCTTCGGTGAATTCGGTTTGAAGGCCACCGAGCGTGGCCGCATCACCGCGCGCCAGATCGAGGCCGCCCGCCGGGCGATCTCGCGTCACATCAAACGCGGTGGTCGCATCTTTATTCGCATCTTCCCGGACAAGCCCATTTCGCAAAAACCCGCCGAAGTTCGGATGGGCAACGGCAAGGGCAACCCCGAGTACTACGTCGCCGAGATCGTGCCCGGCAAGGTGCTTTACGAATTGAACGGTGTGCCGGAAGCACTGGCCCGCGAAGCGTTCACGCTTGCGGCTGCCAAGCTGCCGCTGCGCTGTACGTTTGTCGCGCGCCACGTCGGCACCTGAAGGCGGAGCACATCATGACCAAAGCATCCGAACTCCGTGTCAAGGACGTTGCAGGCCTCGAAAAGGAGGTCACCGACCTCCTCAAGGCCCACTTCGGCCTGCGCATGCAGAAGGCAACCCAGCAGCTGACCAATCACCAGACGCTGGGTCAGACCCGCCGTGACATCGCCCGCGCCAAGACCATCTTGGCCGAGAAGAAAAAGGGAGCCGCCACGTGAGCGAAGCCCAAACCCAAGCAGCCACCGTCACCGCAGCTGTTGCGGCGCCGGCCAAGAACACCCGCACCCTGTCGGGCCGTGTCGTCAGCGACAAGCGCAACAAGACGGTGACCGTGTTGGTCGAACGTCGCGTCACGCACGAGCTGTACGGCAAGATCATCGGCCGTTCGCGCAAATACCAGGCGCACGATGAGAAAGGTGAGTACCACCTTGGCGACCAGGTCGAGATCGCCGAAGGTCGGCCGATCAGCAAGACCAAGTCGTGGGTCGTGACCCGTCTGCTGAAAAAGGCTGGGCTGGTCTGAGTCGCAAAACCCACCGGGCCTCGTGCCCTGTGGCGCCGTCTCGACGGCCGGAACGCTGGGATACTGGCGCCGGCCGTTTTTCCGTTGCTGCGGCGGCTTTTCACTGCAACCAAAGAGGAGTTACACACCATGATCAAACCAGGCGACAAGCTGCCGGCAGGCACGCTCAATGAATTTATCGAGGTCGCGGGCGATGGTTGTTCGCTTGGCCCGAACAGTTTCGATATCGCGGCGGCGACCGCCGGCAAGAAGCTGGCGATTTTTGCGCTGCCAGGGGCCTTTACGCCCACCTGTTCGGCCAAGCATGTGCCGGGTTACGTCACCCATGCCGCCGCCTTGAAGGCCGCCGGGGTCGACGAGATTTGGTGCATCAGCGTCAACGATGCGTTTGTCATGGGCGCCTGGGGTCGTGAACAGAAGGCCACCGGCATGGTGCGCATGATGGCCGACGGCAGCGCCGACTTCACCAAGGCCGCGGGCTTGACGCTCGACTTGACGACCCGCGGTATGGGCCTGCGCAGCAACCGTTACTCGATGTTGGTGGTGGATGGTGTGGTCAAGACGCTCAATGTCGAAGCCGCAGGCAAGTTTGAAGTCAGCGACGCCGATACGATGTTGCGCCAAGTGCAGGAACTGAAAGCCTGAAATTGTTTGCGTGAGGGCGCTTGACGTCCGATCAGGTTCTCGCGCATAATCAAAGGCTTCGCCGGGTGGCACTCAAAGCGTTCGCTGCTGAGTAGCCAGCCGGATCCGCCCAAACAGAGTTTGAACGCCAACAGGTGATCAAGCGCTGACGGGCCCAAGACTGACCGAGTCGCGCTGATACATCGCCGCGATACGGGACAAGTTGGGGATACAAATGATCCAAATGCAATCGCGACTTGACGTCGCTGACAACACTGGCGCCAAGTCCGTCATGTGCATCAAGGTGCTTGGCGGCTCAAGGCGCCGGTACGCCAGCATTGGCGACATCATCAAGGTGTCGATCAAAGAAGCTGCGCCGCGCGGCCGGGTCAAGAAAGGTGAGGTCTACAGCGCTGTTGTGGTCCGCACCGCCAAGGGCGTGCGTCGTCCCGATGGTTCGCTGGTGAAGTTCGACGGCAATGCCGCCGTGCTGCTCAACGCCAAGCTCGAGCCGATCGGAACCCGCATCTTCGGGCCGGTGACGCGTGAGTTGCGTACCGAGCGCTTCATGAAGATCGTCTCGCTGGCACCCGAGGTGCTGTAAGCGCACGCGGCAAAGGATTCAAGCCATGAACAAAATTCGCAAGGGCGACCAGGTCATCGTGTTGACCGGTCGCGACAAGGGCAAGCGCGGCACTGTCACGCAGCGTGTCGACGTGGACCATGTCATTGTCGAGGGCATCAACATGGTTAAAAAGCATGTGAAGCCCAACCCGATGAAGGGCGCGACCGGTGGTGTGGTCGACAAGACGATGCCGATTGACCAATCCAACATCGCGATCTTCAATGCCGCGACTGGCAAAGCCGACCGTGTTGGCGCCAAGATCCTTGCCGATGGCAAGAAGGTCCGCGTCTTCAAGTCGAGCGGCGAAGAGATCAAGGCCTAAGGCCAAGGAAGACTGGGGATCCACATGGCTCGTCTGCAACAGTTTTATCGGGAAAAAGTCGTCCCCGACATGGTCGCCAAGTTTGGCTACAAGTCGGTGATGCAAGTGCCGCGTCTGACCAAGATCACGCTCAACATGGGTGTGAGCGAGGCGGTCGCCGACAAGAAGGTGATGGACCACGCGGTGAGTGATCTCACCAAGATCGCCGGCCAGAAGCCGGTCGTGACCAAGTCGCGCAAGCCTATCGCCGGTTTCAAGATCCGCGAAGGCCTGGCTATCGGCTGCATGGTCACGCTGCGGGGTGTCCAGATGTTTGAATTTCTGGACCGCTTTGTGACCATCGCGCTGCCACGTGTTCGGGACTTCCGGGGCATCTCCGGGCGCTCATTCGACGGCCGTGGCAACTACAACGTGGGCGTGAAAGAGCAGATCATCTTTCCGGAAATCGAGTACGACAAGATCGACGCGATTCGCGGCATGAATATCAGCTTCACCACCACCGCCCAAAGCGACGACGAGGCCAAGGCCTTGTTCGCAGCCTTCCGCTTCCCTTTCAAGAACTGAGGCGAAACATGGCCAAACAATCTTTGATACAGCGCGAAGAAAAACGCGAGAAGCTGGTCGCCAAGTTCGCCAAGAAATACAACGAACTGAAGACGACTGCCAACGACGCCAAGAAGTCTGATGAAGAGCGGTATCTCGCGCGCCTGCAGTTGCAACAGCTGCCGCGCAATGCTTTCCCGACCCGGCTTCGCAATCGTTGCGGGCTGACTGGTCGTCCGCGCGGTACGTTCCGCACCTTCGGCCTCGGCCGCAGCAAGATCCGTGAACTCGCCTTCAAGGGCGACATTCCCGGCGTGACCAAGGCCAGCTGGTAAGCCGGCCCTCAGGAACGTACAGGAGATATCACAATGAGTATGAGTGATCCTATCGCCGACATGCTGACGCGCATCCGCAATGCGCAGATGGTGCAAAAGGCGATCGTGGTGATGCCCTCGTCCAAGGTCAAGGTGGCAATTGCCCAAGTCCTGAAAGACGAAGGCTACATCGATGGTTTCAAGATCAAGACCGAGGGCTTCAAGGTGGAGCTCGAGGTCACGCTGAAGTACTACGCCGGCAAGCCGGTGATCGAGCGTATCGAGCGCGTGAGCCGTCCCGGCTTGCGTGTGTACAAGGGCTATGACGCCATCCCGCAGGTCATGAACGGTCTTGGCGTGGCGATTGTCACCACGCCCAAGGGTGTGATGACTGACCGCAAAGCTCGCCAGACCGGTGTCGGTGGCGAAGTGCTTTGCTACGTGGCCTGACCGGCGAAGGAGAGACAATATGTCCCGCGTTGGAAAGATGCCGATCACCGTCCCGCAAGGTGTGGACGTGCAGATCACCGCTGATCAGATCACCGTCAAGGGCGCCATGGGCACCTTGGTCCGTGCCGTTAACTCGCTGGTCACCATTCAGCGTGATGGCGCAGTGCTGACATTGGCACCGGCCAACGACAGTGTCGCGGCCAATGCCATGAGCGGCACCATGCGTGCGCTGATCAACAACATGGTCAATGGTGTGAGCAAGGGCTTCGAGAAGAAGCTCACCTTGGTGGGTGTGGGCTTTCGTGCCCAGGCTGCCGGCTCCAAGCTCAACTTGCAAATCGGATTTTCACACCCGGTCGGCAAGGAGATGCCCGCTGGTATCACTGTGGCGTGTGCCACGCCGACTGAAATCCTGATCAAGGGCGCTGACCGCCAAGACGTCGGCCAAGTGGCCGCCGAAGTGCGCGCAATTCGTCCGCCTGAGCCCTACAAAGGCAAGGGGATCCGCTACGCCGACGAGCGCGTAGTGATCAAGGAAACGAAGAAGAAGTAAGGAGCCGAACATGCTGACGAAAAAAGAACAGCGCCTGCGCCGCTCCCGCCAGACCCGGGCCCGCATTGCCAACCAGGGTGCGGTCCGGTTGTCGGTCTTTCGCTCGAACCTGCACATCTACGCCAGTGTGGTGTCGGATGACGGTACGCGCGTGCTGGCCTCGGCCTCGACGGCTGAAAAAGAAGTGCGCGATCTCATTGGCAAGGACAAGGGTGGCAACACCGCTGCCGCTGCGCTGGTGGGCAAGCGGATCGCCGAAAAGGCCAAGGCCGCAGGCATCGAGAAGGTCGCGTTTGATCGCGCTGGTTTCGCCTACCACGGCCGCGTCAAGGCGCTGGCCGAGGCTGCGCGCGAAGCCGGTCTGCAGTTCTGATCGCCGAGCTTCGCAAAGTACAGGAATAGCAACATGGCAAAGTTTCAACCCCGCGCCCAGACCGAAGCGAATGAAGACGGCCTGAAGGAAAAGATGATTGCGGTCAACCGCGTCACCAAGGTTGTGAAGGGCGGTCGCACGCTGAGCTTCGCAGCGCTGACCGTCGTCGGCGACGGCGATGGCCGCATCGGCATGGGCAAGGGCAAGGCCAAAGAAGTGCCGGTTTCGGTGCAAAAGGCCATGGACGACGCTCGCCGCGGCTTGTTCAAGGTTCAGTTGCGCAATGGCACGGTGCACCACAACGTGCGCGGTGAACACGGTGCGGCCAAGGTGCTGTTGGCGCCAGCGCCCCCCGGCACCGGCATCATCGCGGGTGGCCCGATGCGCGCCGTGTTCGAGGTGATGGGTGTCACCGACATCGTCGCCAAGAGCCTGGGTTCGAGCAACCCGTACAACATGGTGCGTGCCACGCTGGACGCGCTGCGCCGCTCGACCACCGCCGCTGAAGTCGCGGCCAAGCGCGGCAAGTCGGTTGAAGACATTTTCAACTGATCTGGCATGACTGCCACGGAGAATCCCATGTCGGAAACGATTCAAGAAAAGAAGACCCTTCGCGTCAAGCTCGTCAGGAGCCCGATCGGTTGCAAACAGTCGCACCGCGACACGGTTCGCGGCCTGGGCCTGCGCGGTGTGAACAGCGAGCGTGTGCTCGAGGACACCCCGGCCGTGCGCGGCATGATCAACAAGATCGCCTACCTGGTGCTGGTGCTGTAAAGCCCGCGCTCAGTCTGTCAGGACTTCAACATGCAACTCAACACCATCAAGCCGGCTGACGGCGCCAAAAAAGCCCGCCGCCGGGTGGGTCGCGGCATCGGTTCGGGCTTGGGCAAGACCTCAGGTCGCGGCCACAAGGGCCAGAAGTCACGTGCCGGTGGCTACCACAAGGTGGGCTTCGAAGGCGGTCAGATGCCGCTGCAGCGGCGCTTGCCCAAGCGCGGTTTCAAGTCGCAGACGCTGAAGTACAACGGCCAGGTTAGCCTGACCGACTTGCAGCGCCTGGACCAAGACGAAGTCGACTTGGTCATGCTCAAGGCGGCCGGGCTGGTGGGTCAGATCATCCGGCACGTCAAGGTGATCAAGAGCGGTGAACTGACGCGCAAGGTCATGCTGAAGGGTATTGGCGCAACCGCCGGTGCCAAGGCGATGATCGAAGCCGTCGGCGGCTCGCTCGCCTAAATTTTTAGTCCGTTTCGGCTTCCAAGGTTACTGTTTTGGCAACTTCGGCAAACCAACTGGCCAAGAGTGGCAAGTTCGGCGACCTTCGGCGGCGGCTAGTCTTCTTGCTGCTGGCCTTGGTGGTCTATCGGCTGGGTGCGCATATTCCGGTGCCCGGCGTCGATCCCAACCAGCTGCAGCAGCTGTTCAAGGGGCAAGCCGGCGGCATTCTCAGCCTGTTCAACATGTTTTCGGGTGGCGCGCTGTCGCGGTTTTCCGTGTTCGCGTTGGGCATCATGCCGTACATATCGGCGTCGATCATCATGCAGTTGATGACCTACGTCGTGCCAACTCTTGAAGCGCTCAAAAAAGAGGGCGAAGGCGGTCGGCGCAAGATCACGCAGTACACCCGTTACGGCACCTTGGGTTTGGCGCTGTTTCAAAGCTTGGGTATTGCGCTGGCGCTTGAAGGCTCAGTGGGTCTGGTGATCGAGCCGGGGTTTGGCTTTCGGATGACCACGGTGGTCAGCCTGACGGCTGGCACGATGTTCCTGATGTGGTTGGGTGAACAGATCACCGAGCGCGGCTTGGGCAACGGCATCTCGATCTTGATCTTCGGTGGCATTGCCGCTGGCCTGCCAGGTGCCTTGGGTGGCTTGTTCGAGTTGATCCGAACTGGCGCCATGAGCATCTTCGCGGCGCTGTTCATCATCTTGCTGGTTATCGGCGTTACCTTTGTCGTGGTGTTCGTCGAGCGGGGCCAGCGCAAGATCCTGGTGAACTACGCCAAGCGCCAAGTCGGCAACAAGGTTTACGGTGGCCAGTCGTCGCACTTGCCGCTGAAGCTGAACATGTCGGGTGTCATTCCGCCGATCTTCGCGTCGTCGATCATCCTGCTGCCGGCCACCGTGGTGGGGTGGTTTGCCACTGGCGAGAGCATGCGCTGGTTGAAGGACATCTCGTCGGCCTTGTCGCCGGGGCAGCCGATCTACGTGATGCTGTATGCCGCGATGATTGTGTTCTTCTGCTTCTTCTACACCGCGCTGGTGTTCAACAGCCGCGAGACGGCAGATAACTTGAAGAAGAGCGGTGCGTTCATCCCTGGTATCCGCCCGGGTGAGCAGACCGCCAAGCACATTGACCGCATCCTGTCGCGGCTGACATTGGCCGGGGCAATCTACATTACCGCGGTCTGCCTGTTGCCTGAGTTTCTGGTCCTGAAGTACAACGTACCGTTTTACTTTGGCGGTACCTCGCTGCTGATCATCGTGGTTGTCACGATGGATTTCTGGGCGCAGGTGCAGAGTTACGTGATGAGTCAGCAGTATGAGTCGTTGTTGAAGAAGGCCAATTTCAAGGCCACTTGAGAACGTAGCCCAGCTGGTTGGCGCCCCCTGATTTGAATCGCGCTCGGAACGTCCACGGGGACGGGAGTGCATAAGGAGAAGACGATGAAAGTCGCTGCATCGGTCAAGAAGATGTGCCGCAATTGCAAGGTCATCCGTCGCAAAGGTGTTGTGCGCGTGATTTGCACCGACCCGCGCCACAAGCAGCGCCAGGGCTGATGCCCGGCCGCCGCGTTCAGTAGATAGAGGACCACCATGGCACGTATTGCTGGCATCAACATCCCGCCGCACAAGCACGCCGAAATCGGCCTGACTTCGATTTTCGGCATTGGCCGCACCACCGCGCAGAAGATCTGCACCGCGGTTGGTATCGCCTATTCCAAGAAGATCAAGGACCTGACTGACGGCGATCTCGAGAAGATCCGCGACGAAGTCAACAAGATGACCATCGAGGGCGACCTGCGTCGCGAGATCTCGATGAACATCAAGCGGCTGATGGACCTGGGCTGCTACCGCGGCATCCGCCATCGCCGTGGCCTGCCGATGCGCGGCCAGCGCACGCGCACCAATGCCCGCACCCGCAAGGGTCCGCGCAAGGGCGCTGCCGCGCTGAAGAAGTAAGCCCGAACACCTGATCGAGACACCACATGGCCAAAGCACCAGCCAACACCGCGGCGCGCCGCGTGAGCAAGAAGATCCGCAAGAACATTGCGGACGGCATCGCTCACGTGCACGCGTCGTTCAACAACACCATCATCACGATCACCGATCGCCAGGGCGGCTCGCTCGCCTGGGCTTCGTCGGGCGGCCAGGGCTTCAAGGGCTCGCGCAAGTCAACGCCTTTTGCCGCCCAGGTGGCCGCTGAAGTGTGTGGTCGTGCCGCGCAAGAGCAAGGCATCAAAAATCTTGATGTGCGGATCAAGGGCCCTGGTCCCGGTCGCGAGTCGTCGGTGCGTGCACTCGCGGCGCTCGGCATTCGCATCAATTCGATCAGCGACGTGACACCGGTCCCGCACAACGGCTGCCGGCCGCAAAAGCGCCGCCGGATCTGATCGCGGACATACCGCTGGTTGATGCGGCGGTCTCGTCGCTACAATCAGCGGTTTCCCTCAGCCGGCCGGTGCTTTCAGCGCCAGCCGGCAACTTCGTTGAGCAAACTGGATTTCGTTGGGTTCGCCCCGCGGCCCGGTTGGCACAGCGTCAAGCCCACCGTCTGAGCGTTCGAAAAACATTCGCCAGACTCGCGCGACTTCGCCTCGCGTCAGATCATCACAAGGAAGTACCGTGGCACGTTACCTAGGTCCCAAGGCCAAACTGGCCCGCCGTGAAGGCACCGATCTCTACCTGAAGAGTGCGCGCCGGCCGATCGCCGACAAGTCGAAGTTCGAGACCAAGCCGGGCCAGCATGGCCGCACCTCAGGCCAGCGCACCTCCGACTTCGGTTTGCAGCTGCGCGAAAAGCAGAAGGTCAAACGCATGTACGGCGTGCTGGAGCGCCAGTTTCGCCGCTATTTTGCCGAGGCCGAGCGCCGCAAGGGCAATACCGGCGCCAACCTGCTGTTCATTCTTGAATCGCGGCTGGACAACGTGGTTTACCGCATGGGCTTCGGCTCTACCCGGGCCGAGTCGCGCCAGTTGGTGTCGCACCAGGCGATTCTGGTCAATGGCAAGTCGGTCAACATCGCGTCTTATCTGGTCAAGGCCGGTGATGTGATTGCCCTGCGCGAGAAGGCCAAGAAGCAGTTGCGCGTGACCGACTCGGTCAAGCTGGCTGACTCGATCGGCATGCCCGACTGGGTTTCGGTCGACCAGACCAAGCTCGAAGGTGTGTTCAAGAAGGTGCCCGACCGTGACCAGTTCGGTGCCGAGATCAATGAATCGCTGATCGTCGAGTTGTACTCACGCTGATGCCGCTCAGGCACACCGCGATGGCGCGGTCGTGCCCATCCCTCGTGCCGGCTTGCCGGGC
>JAYVDE010000411.1:0-4502 GCA_043749575.1 Burkholderiaceae bacterium
CCGCTGTCCGCATCCCCAATCCGACGGCTTCAAAGTTGGCTTGAACCGTTGACACCGGCGATGCAGGCGCCTACTGTGTGGCTTCAATTCGGATTGGAAGCGCCGGCACCAGACAGCCCAGGCGGCTGCGTCCGACTTGGCGAGTGACACCGCGGCCCAATGCGGATGCGCGGTGATCTTGTGTGCAAGGCGGCGGCCCAAGGTGCTCCGCGCGGCCGCAGATCCTCGGAGGATCCATGATGAAGCCATCGAAGCTGCATTTCAAACTGCTGTTGAAGTTCGCCGCGGGAGCGGCCATCTCCACAGCGCTGTCGTCGGCACTGGCCCTGAAGACCGACATGTATGCCATTGGCAACTGGAGCGGCGGCAACTGCGCTCCCGGTGATGTCGATGCTGATCGTGGTTCCTGGCCGGGCATGGCCCAGGCCTGGTACGACTGGATGGGCATCATGGGCAATGCCAAGACCGGCAAGTTTGTCGACGGCGACATGACGGTCAAGCGCTTCTGCGACCCGTCGGTCAACGCCAATTGCCGCGACTACCTGTGGGTTGACTGGCCAGAGGCGGCCATCGTCGCCGCCCATGGTTTTGATGCCGGCAACGGCTGGGGCGCGCTGATGCGCAACTCGGCATTGGGCACCTGCAGCGCGGTGATGGGCACGGCCGGCGGCGGCAACATGAAGGTCGGCGACAACAACCTGCGGTTCCTCAACGCCTCGTCGTGCCTGAGCCTGAATGACAACTACTTCAGCAGCATGCGCGCCGCGTTCAAAAAGCCCGGCGCGTCCAAGGGGCTGCATGTGATGACCGGCTTCCACGGCGTGATGTGGATATCGAGCGCGTTCAATGGCGACTACGCGAATGCGGCCTTCAAGGGCCACATCATGCCGGTGTCGACGGCCTGGGTGACAAGCCACTACCGGCCGAACCAGTTCAGTTGCGCCGGCTGGGACCCCTTCAACTGGTTCGGCACCTGCCAGGACCAGTGCCCGACGGCGATGACGGTGGGGCCCAGTGGCGGCAATGCACTGAACCGCCTGCTGCACGAGCGTTACAACAACTCGGGCGCCTTTGGTTCGCCGACCGGCAATGGCTGGTATGCCTGGATGGGCTACGTCGGCTGCGACCCGGTGGCCGAGAACGCATTCAACCCCTGAGGCTGGCTTGCCCCGCTTGCCCCGACCCGATGCGAGCGTCAGCGCGCTGCCAAGCCAAGTGCTGGCCCGCGAGTTGTCGTACGCCATGAAAGGAAACCCACATGTTGACGATGCGAACCACGGTGGCTGCGGCCATCGTCGCGCTGCTGCCGCAACTGGCTGCAGCCCAAACTGACCCGAAAGCGCGGCTGCGCGAGGCGGTGGGCGCTGCCCTGGCGCCGCTGCTGGGCGACAGCAGCCGAACCGCCGTCGACAAGCTGATGGAGGTCAAGCCCGAGGGCGCGATTTCCAGAGGCTTCAATGTCGACGCCGTGGCCAAGGCCTTGTTCGGCCGCAATGCGACCAATGTCGCAGCCGATTGCCGCACCAGCTCGACCGCCGTGGGCGAAGCCGACACCGGGCTGTGCATGATTGATTCGGGTGCCCGCGATCACCCGACCGCTGCCTACTCGATGCTGGCGTTCAGCAAAAACATCGGCATGGGTGACATCGTGTTCGCGCGCCGGTCGGCATTCAATCCCGGTAGTGAGACCTTGCCACCGGCGGTGAGGTTGAGCGATGCCGATGCCTACAACCGGGCCCGCGCTGTCGTCGAGCTGATGGGCGTGCCGAAGTCGGAGATTCCGGTGGTGCCGGCGGATGCAAAGAACAAGATGCCGGTGCGCAGCCTGGTCATCGGCGCTGATCAACGTGTCGACGGCGGCGGACCCCGCATTGCGGTGCAGAAGGTCGTGACACTGCCGCGCGCCTTTGTGCTGCCCGGCGGCTTGAAGCTGCCGACCGGTCAGGTGCTCAGCCATGTCATCGCGCCCGGCGGTGCGACCGTCGCGATGAACGACGGCAGCCTGCCGCAGATGGTCCGCATCGACGGCTGGTTTGACGCCCAGATGGACCCGAAGCTCGATCCCCGGCTGGCCAAGACGACGGCGGCGCTGACCAACGAGATCACCGATGACCTCTACGGCGAGGGCGTGCGCCAGGTGGGCTCGCTGTCAATCCTGATCGCGCTGCGTCGGGCCTACCCGAATCCCGACGATCCCAACCCGCCGCTGTGTCCGGTCTGCGGCGTGCTGCGACCGGCATTGAAGGTCATCGTGTCGCAGCCCGGAGTGGGCCCGGTCGCTTCATCGGAGAAGGCCTGGGTCGCGCCCGGGCTGGTCCGGGAGTTCGACCTGGTCGAGCAGACGGATCTGGAACGACCCTCGCGCTGAACGCCTGCCGGGACCGTCTCGTTGATCCAGCGGTCCCGCCCGTCGGCCGCCCGCTTGCCCACTTGCCCACTTGCCCACCCAATTTACCGTGAAGGAGTTCTGTGCCATGAAACAGCCCCGCGATTCAATGTACCCAGGCCTGCGCGCCACCGCGTTGGCCGCGCTGCTGCTCGCCGCTGCAGCGGCAGACGCCAACATTGTTCAACCGTCGATCGTGGACGGAACCTTCGCCGACTATGGCGCCATCGGCAACATCTTCGAATTGAGGCCTCAGTTGTCGGTGCAAGGCCTGGGCAGCCCCGCTGATCCCGGCAGCGTCGTCGCGCTGAATCCGTTGTTGCAATACCAGGCCACGCCAACGGGGGTCGGCACGAGCCTGATGACGATCAACTTCGAGGTCCGCAACATCAGCCTCACGGAAAGCTTTTTCGATCTGCGGTTCATGGTGTATGTCAATCCGGACGGTGCACCTTCAGGGGCCCCGTTGGAATTCCGGGATGTGCTCGCCGAAACCTGGGGTGCGGCAAAGGCGGGCGACCCGGTGCGCCGCGAAGGACGGGCATTTTTCAGCCCGGCCGACACCATCGTGTCCAGGTTCCAGTTGAACCGCAATCTTGATGAGGGGCCACCGGCGCATGACCCCGGCTGCCTCGCGCCGGCAGGCTGCGATGCCACCGTCGGTCTGCAATGGAACGCGGCGCAACTGGGCCCGGGTGAGACCTTTCGCGTGATGTTCGGCTTGTCGGACGACGGTCAGCAATTGTCGTCGCGCTGGATCGATGCGCGCTCGGTGGCATCGCCCGCCGATACGGCGCTGCGGATCTCCGGCCTGTCGGCCATCATTGCAGTGCCCGAGCCTGGCGCGGCCTGGATGCTGGCAGGTGGCTTGGTGCTGCTGGGGGCGGTCATGCGGCGCCGCCAACAGCGCTGAGCGGCCGATCAAAGACCGGCTGGCGGTTGGCGGGGTGTGGCGCCGTCCTGATCACGCTACTGCCAGCCGCGCTGAGTCCACTGGCTGCCACCTTGCCCATGGCTGAATCGCCACGGACCTCACTGGCCTCAGCCCAGACCGCGGCCCTGCAAGTTGGCGCTGCTGGGTCTGCGGTGCCTGAGCGACCACCCACCGTCGCGGCCGCACAGGCCGAGCACGCCGAGACAGTGCGCAAATGCCGGTTACTGAGCGTGGCCGCGGTGCGTGACGAGTGCCTGCGACAGGCCCAACGCACGCTGGACGGCGAACTGCTGCGCCTGCAGGCCAAGCCCGGCGCCAGCCGCTGAGCCGCTGAGCCGCGCGCTGACCGCCGGCCGGTGCGCCGCCACCGGTCGGCGGCGTCGGCCAGCAGGATTCAGCGCCCGGTCAGAGCGTCAGACCGTCACGCCCTTCGCCGTCTCGGCGTATTCGGCGATCTGGTCGAAGTTCAGGTACTTGTAGATCTGGCTGCCGTCCTTGTTGATGACGCCCATGTCGGCCTGGTACTCGGCCAGCGTGGGGATGCGGCCGATCTTGCTGGCGATCGCCGCCAGCTCGGCCGAGGCCAGGTAGACGTTGGCGTTTTTGCCCAGCCGGTTCGGGAAGTTGCGGGTGCTGGTCGACACCACCGTGGCGCCTTCGCGCACTTGCGCCTGGTTGCCCATGCACAGGCTGCAGCCGGGCATCTCGGTGCGGGCGCCGGCAGCGCCAAACACGCCGTAGTGACCTTCTTCGCTGAGTTGCTGGGCGTCCATTTTGGTCGGCGGCGCAATCCACAGCTTGACGGGGATGTCACGCCGGCCTTCCAGCAGCTTGCTGGCGGCGCGAAAGTGGCCGATGTTGGTCATGCACGAGCCGATGAAGACCTCGTCGATCTTGACGCCTGCCACGTCGGACAGCAGCTTGGCATCGTCGGGGTCGTTCGGGCAGCACAGCACCGGCTCGTGCAGGTCGGCCAGGTCGATCTCGATCACCGCGGCGTACTCGGCGTTCGCGTCGGCTTCCAGCAAGTGCGGGTTGGCCAGCCAGGCTTGCACGGCCTGGATGCGGCGCTCCAGCGTGCGCTTGTCCTGCAAACCCGCACGATGCTGGAGCAGCAGCCGAAGTGTGTAGGGACAACCCGGCAATGGGTCGTCAAGCCGCAACAGGCCGTCGCGCACGAGC
>JAYVDE010000412.1:0-4499 GCA_043749575.1 Burkholderiaceae bacterium
GACGGTCGGCGCCTGGTGCTCAATGAGCGCGACCGGGCGCCAGAGCGCCGAGCCGGCGAGGGCGGCGCCTCGCCGGCGTACGGCGCTGCGGCGGCCCACGTGAGCCACGTCGCAGCACCGCTGACCGAGCGCCGCGCCGGCGCCGAGGCCGCCGACATCCGGTTCCGCCTGCTGGCCGAGCACTCGATGGACCTGATCGTCGCGGTGGACGCCGATCTGGCGATCCGCTACGCCTCGCCCGCCACCGCCACGATGCTGGGCCACGCGCCCGGCGACCTGCTGGGCCACACCCTGGCCGAACTGCTGGCCCCCGAGGACCGCGCCGCCTTCATCGCCAGCCATTTCACCAACGCGGCGCGGCGCAGCAGCGCGCCCGACCTGTTCCGGGCCTTGCGCGCCGACAACAGCACGCTGTGGGTCGAGGCGCGGGTGGCCTCGCTGCCGGCCGGCAACGGCCTCGGTGACTACCTGGTCACCCTGCGCGATGCCGACCGCCGCAAACGCGCCGAAGACACGCTGAGTCAGATCAACGCCGAGTTGTCGACCCTGGCCTCGACCGACGCGCTGACCGGCCTGCCCAATCGCCGCCAGTTCGACGCCACCCTGCACAAGGAGTGGTACCGCGCGCTGCGCGACGCCGCGCCGCTGGGCTTGCTGATGATCGATGTGGACCGCTTCAAACCGCTCAATGACCGTTTCGGTCATCCGGTGGGCGATGCATTTCTGGCCCGGGTTGGCCGGGTCATCCGCGACAACGTACGGCGCGCCGGCGACATGGCCGCACGCTACGGCGGCGAGGAGTTTGCGGTGGTGCTGCCGGGCACCGCACCGGCCGGCGCGCTGGAGATCGCCGAAGTGATACGCCGCGCGGTAGCGGCCACCGACACCCGCAGCCTGGTCGAGGGCGGTTACCCGCTGACGGTCAGCATCGGCGTGGCGGCGATGGTGCCGCTGGCCGGCGCGGGCTCGGCCACGCTGGTCAACAGCGCCGACGGCGCGCTCTACCAGGCCAAGCGCAACGGGCGCAACCGGGTCGAGTTGCTGGGCTGAAGCCTGTGCGGGGCTGCCGCACCGGCGACAGGCCGGTCTGGGCCGGCATGCCAGGATGCGCGCCTGTCACCGCTCCCCGCCGCTCCCTCTCAAGGCCCCCATGACCACCGACCTGCTGCTGACCGAGATCCACCCCGCCGGCTACGCCGTGTTGACCCTGAACCGGCCGCAGGCCATGAACGCGCTGAGCAAGGCGCTGATGACCGCGCTGGCCGAGGCGGTGGACCGCCTGGCCGCCGATCCTGCCGTGCGGGTGCTGATCCTGACCGGTGCCGGCCGGGCCTTCAGTGCCGGGCTGGACCTGAAGGAGATTGGCGCCGGAAACGGCAGTCTGGGCAGCCGGCCGGCCGCCGAGGGCAGTCTGGGCAGCCGGCCGGCCGCCGAGGGCAGCTTGGGCGAAACGGACGGTAAGCCGGCGGGCGACCCGGTGGCCGCGCTCGGCCGCTTCCCCGGCCCGGTGATCGGCGCCATCAACGGCGCGGCGGTGACCGGTGGTTTTGAGTTGGCGCTGGCCTGCGATGTGCTGCTGGCCTCGACCCAGGCCCGGTTTGCCGATACCCATGCCCGCATCGGCGTGGCACCGGGCTGGGGGCTGTCGCAAAAACTCAGCCGTGCCATCGGGCCGTACCGGGCAAGAGAGGTGTCGTTCACCGGCAACTGGGTCAGCGCCGAGCAGGCTGCCGCCTGGGGCTTTGTGAACCGGGTGCTGCCACCCGAAGGCTTGCTGGCCGCCGCCCGTGCGCTGGCAACCGACATGCTGGGCACGCTGCCGGCCATGCTGCTGCGCTACAAGGCGGTGATCAATGACGGCTACGCCGTGACCTACAGCGACGGCCTGGCGCTGGAAAAAACCCGCGCCCGCGCGTTCAACGCCCAGGTTGAATCGGCCGACGTGGAGCAGCGGCGCGAGGCGGTGCGCGCGCGCAATCGAAGCACCTGAGACAGCCCATGAGGCCGCGCCTGACTCAGTGCGGCGCTGCCGCCTCACGGGCTGCACGCTCGCCGTCCTCGCGGATGTGGCGGGCCATGTAGCGGGCAAAGAACACACCCATGCCCAGGGTGAAGACGAGCACACCCGCGCTCATCAGGCCGTAGTCGGTGGTCAAAAAGTCTTGCAAGGCATGCATGGTGGGCTCCTGTGATTAACCATGCCCGATCTGACGCCTGACCTGGGCGATCGGGCTTGCGCTGGGTCAACTCCCTAGCGCCACACCCAGCCCGCGCACCGCCGCCAGCAGCGGATGATCCAGCGGCACCGGCCGGTTGCGACCGGCCACGCTGGCCATCTCCACACTGGTCACGCTGTTGCCCTGCAGGGCCACCATGCGGCCAAATTGGCCGGCGCGCACCAACTCGGCCGCATGCCAGCCAAACCGGGTGGCCAGCACCCGGTCAAACGGCGTGGGCGAGCCACCGCGCTGCACATGGCCCAGCAAGGTGGCCCGCACCTCGGTGCGCAGCAGCGGTTGCAGCTGGTGGGCCAGCAAGGCGCCCACGCCGCCCAGGCGCAGCGGATCGGGGCTGTCGGCCAGGGTCTGCGCCACCGTGAGCTGGCCGCCCTCGGCCCGGGCACCTTCGGCGACGCAGATCAGGGTGTAACCCTCACGCGACTCCCGGGCCCGGCAGCGCTGGACGACGGCGTCCAGCCGGTAGGGCAGCTCGGGCAGCAGGATCACGTCGGCGGCCCCGGCCAGGCCACCCTCCAGCGCAATCCAGCCGGCATAACGGCCCATGGTCTCGGCAATCATCACCCGGCCGTGGCTGCGGGCGGTGGTCTCCAGCCGGTCCAGCGCTTCGGCCACCACCGCCACCGCGCTGTCAAAACCAAAGCTGCGGTCGGTGTGGCACAGGTCGTTGTCGATGGTCTTGGGCACGCCCACCACGGGCAGACCCAGCATTGAGAGGCGGTGGGCAATCGCCATGGTGCCGTCGCCGCCCACCGCCACCAGCGCATCCAGCCCCAGCGACCGGGCGTAGGCCAGCGCCTGCGCCGACACATCGGCACCCGCCGCGCCGAAGTAGTTGAACGGGTCGCACTTGTTGTGGGTGCCCAGGATGGTGCCGCCCTGGGCCAGGATGCCGGCCACCGTCGGCACGTCCAGGGCCAGCACCTCCTGGGTGATCAAGCCCAGGAACCCGCGCCGGATGCCAGTGACGCGCGCGCCGCACTCATGCACCAGCGCCAGCGTGACCGCTCGGATCACCGCATTCAGGCCGGGGCAATCGCCCCCGCCGGTCAGGATGCCGACATGCATGGCCAGGCGCGGGTTCAGGCCAGCCAGGCCGCCAGGTCGGCCTTGAGCTGGGCCAGGTCGGCGCGCCGGGTGTACATCATGTGGCCGGCGTCGTAGTAGCGGTGCTGGATGCGGGCCAACACCTCGGCCGGGGCGTCGAGCTGGGCCAGCGACCAGTCAGTGGCCGAGTAGGGTGTGCCCAGGTCATAGCGCCCGCTGGCTACCAGCACCCTCATGTGCGGATTGCGGCGCATCGCACGCGCCAGGTCGTTGCTGGTGCTGGTGAAGCCGTTGGCTTCGCGCATGCCGTCGGCACTGCCGCGCTGCCAGTTCCAGGCCTTGTTGACATCAAACGACAAGGTGTCGTACTTCTCGGCGGTGGGCAGGCCCAGGCCGCTGTAGTAGGCCAGCATGGCGGTGGTGTAGGGGATGGCGATGCCCTCGATGCCGGGGTCAAAGCCCATCTGGCGCTCACGCGACGCGGCCATCGGCGCGGTGGCGCGTGACTCGAGCCGGCCCACCAGCAGGCCACGCGGGCGCAGCGCCTCGACAAAAAAGCTGCTGTCGCTGATGCGCAGGTTGTTCTCTTGCACCACCGGCAGGGCCAGGCCGGTCAGCTCGGCCAGGCGTTTTTCGATGCGGCTGCGGGCGCGGTGGGCCAGCCGGGCGCCCTGGTGCAGTGCGCCCAGGTAATCGTCCTGCACAAAAGCCTCGGCCGCTGCCCGGGCCGCCTCGGCCGAGCGGCCGGCCTCGCCCTTGAGCGTGCCGTGGTACTGCGCGGTGGCGGCAAACCCCGGCAAAAACAGCGCGTAGGGCAAGTCGTTGCGCGGCGCAAAAACGAGGGATTGCAAGTCCATCGCGCACGACACCAGGATCAGCCCCGACAGCGCCAGGCCGTGGTCGAGCAGCTTGTCGGCCAGTGCAGCGCCACGGGTGGTGCCGTAGCTCTCGCCGCACAGGTAGAGCGGCGCGCCAAAGCGGCCGTTGGCGGTGTCCCTCGGCGTCTGTACGGTGCTCGAGCTATCCGGCCACGAAGCCCTGGACAGCCTCTCGTCGTGGCGAATTCGCGTCCGCGTCGCGGAGGACATCGACGCGTCGACCGCGCTCCGCGGAGGCGCGATGATCGCGGTCCAGGATCCGCTCGAAGGCACGGAGCGGCGGATCCGTCTCCTCGTCACCGCGATCGCCGGCGAGATCGACCGCGGCCGCGACCGC
>JAYVDE010000413.1:0-4476 GCA_043749575.1 Burkholderiaceae bacterium
CGCAAGGTGAAGGAAGAGATGGACGAAACCGAGCGTCGCGCCATCTCGCTGCAGGAGGCCGAGGAATTGGCGGCCGTGCAGATGGCGGCGGTGGATGCCCAGACCGAAGCCGGCCACGCCGAAAGTGGCACGCGCGATTAACCGCGCTGGTGTGCGGGTGGCCCGCTAAGGCGGCCGTCCCCACCTCAAAAGGCGGCTTCGGCCGCCTTTTTCTATGGCCCGCCGTCGGTCGCCGTGGCGGCCAGAATATCGGCCGAGGCCGGCATCGCCGCCCAGGACGCTGGCGTCAGCACGCCCAGGCCGCGCGGACTGGCAGCGCGTGCCAGTGCCAGCAGGGCGCGGTCGCGACTGAACAACCAGCGAGCCGGCCAACACCAGGCCAAGTCGATAAAGACCTGGTCATCGGGATCGGCGCAGCGTGGCGCTGCGCGGCCCGTCGGCACAAGCCCGTCGACCTGATGGCACAGCGTTCGTGCCTGAGCCAACACGGCTGGCGCAGCCACTTGCCATCGCGCCAGGAAGGGCCGCGACAACACATCGGCCAGTTCATCCAACATCGCCGCGTTGGCCAACGCTTGCAAGCCACCTGCCTGCAAGGCCTGGTGAAGGGGTCGTGAGCGGGCATCGTCAAACACCAGCAGGTCCAGCCAAACATTGGTGTCGAGCACCACCCACGCGGGGCTTGGGTGTTGCGCAAGCGGTGGTGTGGATGTCATGTCGAAAGAGAGGCTTGTGGACTAAGTGGCTCTTGACTATAATCGCAGGCTTTTCGGCAGATTCTGCGTCCGCATCGTTGGGCGCTCATCGAACGGATGACCCCTTCAGGCGTCGTGGCTCGCAACTCCAGCGGGGCTCGGCGCCGCTTTTGCTTACCGGATCGATTAGCGAATCGCTTACCGAACCGGTGTGCAGCAAGCGGCAGCGGCCAGCCGTCACCGGAAATACGTGACTTCAAACGGGAACAAGTTACCTCTATGCCTACCATCAACCAGCTCGTGCGCCACGGCCGTCAGGTCGAAGTCGTCAAGAGCAAATCGCCTGCGATGCAGAACAGCCCGCAGCGTCGGGGTGTCTGCACCCGCGTCTACACAACCACGCCAAAGAAGCCAAACTCGGCTCTGCGCAAGGTTGCCAAGGTGCGCCTGACCAACGGTTTCGAGATCATCTCGTACATCGGTGGTGAGGGCCACAACCTGCAAGAGCACAGCGTTGTGCTGGTGCGCGGCGGCCGGGTCAAAGACCTGCCCGGCGTGCGCTACCACATCGTTCGCGGCTCGCTCGATCTGCAGTGCGTCAAAGACCGCAAACAATCGCGTTCGAAGTACGGCGCCAAGCGGCCCAAGAAGGCCTGAGGCCTTGCGGGCCTTTGGGCTCGCGGAAGGCCATTCGCGGTCTTTCAAACGGTTGTCACCGCCCGCTGAAACGCAGGCGTCGTGATTTTTGCGGCAGGCTCGTCAGAGCCGCCGAGTAAGCGAGGGGCCCGTTGCGTGGCCCTTCCGGCGCGGACTATCAGGCCAACAAGCCATCCGGTCGCCAGCTGAAGCACTTATAGGAATTGACATGCCACGTCGTCGCGAAGTACCCAAACGCGAGATCCTGCCCGACCCGAAGTTCGGTTCGGTCGATCTGTCCAAGTTCATGAACGTGATCATGGAATCCGGCAAGAAAGCCGTTGCCGAGCGCATCATTTACGGTGCCCTTGAGCAGGTCGAGAAGAAGGCCGGCAAAGATCCGCTGGAGATCTTTATGGTGGCCATCAACAACGTCAAGCCGATGGTCGAGGTCAAGTCACGCCGCGTCGGCGGTGCGAACTACCAAGTTCCCGTGGAAGTTCGCCCCGTCCGCCGGATGGCTCTGGCCATGCGTTGGCTGAAAGAATCGGCCCGCAAGCGCGGCGAGAAGTCGATGGCCGCCCGGCTCGCCAATGAACTGCTGGAGGCCAGCGAAGGCCGCGGCGGCGCGATGAAGAAGCGCGACGAAGTGCACCGCATGGCCGAGGCCAACAAGGCGTTCTCGCACTTCCGCTTCTAAGACCTTTCCCTCAAGCCTTTTCGGCCGCCCCATCCGGGTTATTACTGACCCGAGGGCGGCTCCTGTATTTGGAGCGACACCATGGCCCGCCAGACCCCCATCGAGCGTTATCGCAACATTGGTATTTCCGCGCACATCGACGCCGGCAAGACCACGACGACCGAACGCATCCTGTTCTACACCGGTGTGAACCACAAGATCGGCGAAGTGCACGACGGCGCCGCCACGATGGACTGGATGGAGCAGGAGCAAGAGCGCGGCATCACGATCACCTCGGCGGCCACCACCTGCTTCTGGAAGGGCATGGAGCTGGGCTTCCCCGAGCACCGCATCAACATCATCGACACCCCCGGGCACGTCGACTTCACGATTGAAGTCGAGCGCTCGATGCGCGTGCTCGACGGTGCCTGCATGGTGTACTGCGCCGTGGGCGGCGTGCAGCCGCAGTCGGAAACCGTCTGGCGGCAAGCCAACAAGTACAAGGTGCCGCGCCTCGCGTTCGTCAACAAGATGGACCGCACCGGCGCCAACTTCTTCAAGGTGATCGAGCAGATGAAGGTTCGCTTGAAGGCGAACCCTGTGCCCATCGTGATCCCGATCGGCGCCGAAGACCAGTTCACCGGCGTGATCGACCTGATCAAGATGAAGGCGATCATCTGGGACGAGGCCTCGCAGGGCATGAAGTTCGACTACCGCGAGATCCCGGCCGAGCAGCTCGAAGAAGCCAAGAAGTGGCGCGAGAACATGCTCGAAGCCGCGGCCGAGGCCACGGAAGAACTGATGAACAAGTACCTCGAGTCGGGCGACCTGACCGAGCAAGAGATCAAGGCCGGGATTCGCTCGCGCACCATCGCGGCCGAGATCCAGCCGATGTTCTGCGGTTCGGCGTTCAAGAACAAGGGCGTGCAGCGCATGCTCGATGGCGTGGTCGACTTCATGCCTTCACCCGTCGACATTCCGCCCGTGCCCGGCATGGACGACGATGAGAAGCCGACCCAGCGCCGCGCTGACGACAGCGAGAAGTTCGCCGCGCTGGCCTTCAAACTGATGACCGACCCTTACGTCGGCCAGCTGACCTTCGTGCGCGTTTATTCGGGCGTGTTGAAGTCGGGCGACTCCGTCTACAACCCGATCCGCGGCAAGAAGGAGCGCATTGGCCGGATCTTGCAGATGCACGCCAACCAGCGTGAAGAAATCAAGGAAATCCTGGCCGGTGACATCGCCGCCTGTGTGGGACTGAAAGACGTGACCACTGGCGAAACCCTGTGCGACCCGACCGCGATCATCACGCTGGAACGAATGATCTTCCCGGAGCCGGTGATCTCGCAGGCGGTCGAGCCCAAGACCAAGGCCGACCAGGAAAAGATGGGCATCGCGCTGGGCCGCCTGGCCGCCGAAGACCCGTCGTTCCGCGTCAAGACCGACGAAGAATCGGGCCAGACCATCATCTCGGGCATGGGCGAGTTGCACCTGGAAATCATCGTCGACCGCATGAAGCGCGAGTTCGGTGTCGAGGCCAACGTCGGCAAGCCGCAAGTGGCCTACCGCGAAACCATCCGCAAGACGGTGACCGACATCGAAGGCAAGTTCGTTCGCCAGTCGGGTGGCAAGGGCCAGTACGGCCACGTCGTCTTCAAGATCGAGCCGCAGGAACCCGGCAAGGGCTTCGAGTTCGTCGACGCCATCAAGGGTGGTGTGGTGCCGCGCGAGTTCATCCCGGCGGTGCAAAAGGGCGTGATCGACTCACTGCCCAATGGCGTGCTGGCCGGCTTTCCGGTGGTCGACGTCAAGGTCACGCTGACCTTCGGCTCGTACCACGAGGTCGACTCGAACGAAAACGCCTTCAAGATGGCCGCCTCGCTGGGCTTCAAGGACGGCTGCCGCAAGGCCTCGCCGGTGATCCTGGAGCCGATGATGGCGGTGGAAGTCGAGACGCCGGAAGACTACGCCGGCTCGGTGATGGGCGATCTGTCGTCACGCCGCGGCATGGTCCAAGGCATGGACGACATGCCTGGCGGCGGTAAGGTCATCAAGGCCGAAGTGCCGTTGTCGGAAATGTTTGGCTACTCGACCACGCTGCGCTCGATGTCGCAAGGCCGCGCCACCTACACGATGGAGTTCAAGCACTACAGCGAAGCACCGAAGAACGTGGCCGAGGCGATCATCACCTCCCGCGCGAAGTAATTACTCAGCAAGCACAAGCCGGTCTTCAGCGCCTGGGGCACGACCTCAGCCGGCCTGCCGCCCGTGGCGGGCCCTGCGCTGGAAACCTTAAACAGCCGCGGGCAACGCTCTTTTTTCAGACGGAGAATTTGAAATGGCAAAAAGTAAGTTCGAACGGACCAAGCCCCACGTCAACGTGGGCACCATCGGTCACGTCGACCATGGCAAGACGACGCTGACAGCGGCCATCACCAAGGTGTTGGCGGCCAAGTACGGCGGCGA
>JAYVDE010000414.1:0-4467 GCA_043749575.1 Burkholderiaceae bacterium
CGCTTCGACCGTCAGGTCGCGGCCGCCCAGGCGGCAGTCGCCACCGGCATACAGGCCGGGCACGCCGGTGCGGCCGTCGTCGTCGGCGACGATGCGGCCTTGCTGCAGCGTCAGGCCGCAACCGGCCAGCTGCGTGGCATCCAGTTTCTGGCCGATGGCCTTGAAGACCATGTCGGCGTCGAGCGTCTCGTGCAGCCCGGTGGCCTGCAGCCGGCCGTCCACCAGGGCCTGGCGCGCGAAACGCACACCGACCACATGGCCAGCGGCCTCGCCGCTGCCGGCCAACACCGCCTCGGGCGCCAGCCAGTGGTGGATGGTCACGCCGTGGGTCAAGGCCCAGTCTTGCTCGGCCCGCGACGCGCCCATCGTCGCCGGCCCGCGCCGGTAGACGATGGCCACCGCTTCAGCGCCCAGCAGCTTGCTTTGCACCGCGGCGTCCACGGCGGTCATGCCGCCGCCGATCACCACCACGCGGCGGCCGATCGGCAAGCACTGCAGTTGCGCCGGATCGGCCGCCTGGCGCAGGTCGGCGATGAAATCGACCGCGTCGCGCACGCCGACCAGGTCGTCGCCCGGCACGCCCAGACCCAGCGTGGTGGCCAGGCCCACCGCCAGGTAGACCGCGTCGTGGCCGTCGCGCAGCGCCTGCAATTGCGCCGCGCGGTCGAGCGTCCAGCCGGTGGTCAGCGTGATGCCGCCCAAGCCCAACAGCCAATCGAGTTCTCGCTGGGCGAAGTGGTCGGCCACCTTGTAGGCGGCCAGGCCGTATTCATTCAGGCCGCCGCCCTTGGCCTGCGCCTCGTGCAGCACCACCGTGTGGCCCAGCCGCGCCAGGCCCACCGCGCAGGCCAGACCGGCCGGGCCGGCACCCACCACCGCCACGCTGCGGCCGGTGGCCGGTGCGCGCGCCAACAGCGCGGAGAAGGGCTGGTCCATCACCGCGTCGACCGCGTAGCGCTGCAGCCGGCCGATCTCGACCGGCTTGCCGCTCTGCGTGGTGCGCACGCAGACCTGCTCGCACAGCAGCTCGGTCGGGCAGACGCGGGCGCAGGTGCCGCCCAGCGGGTTGGCGTCGAGGATGGTGCGGGCGGCGCCACGCAGGTTGTCGTCGCTGATGCGGCGGATGAAGCTGGGCACGTCGATGCCGGTGGGGCAGGCGGTGACGCAGGGCGCGTCGTAACAGTAGAGGCAGCGCTCGGCCTCGACCAGCGCCTGGCTGCGTGTCAAGCGCGGCGCAGCGTCGGCAAAGAGCTGGGCGTACTGGTCGGCGGCCAGGCGGGCGGGCCGGATGTCGGGCCGGACAGCGGGCCGGACGTCGGGAGCGAGGCTGGGGTGCGGGGCAGCGGACACGCGGGGGTGCTCCTGCAGACGCCGGGCGGCGGGTGGCCCGGTGACACCAAGAAGCTGACCATTTGGTCAAGAATCACAGGAATCTTACGCAATCCGCGTGCCAGATGACGACCCGGAGAAACCCCCGCCACAACGGTTCGGGCCGTGCCGGTCTGGTGCCGATCTCAGTGGGCGTGCACCGGAACCCACTGGCGGTGCACGGTGGCGTTGTGCGGTGGCGGGGTGGGAACGCAGGTGGGTGGCGGCTGACGGCGCGTATGGAGATATCTCCATAATTGTCGTCAGCCGCCGACCGCTGTTGAAGAGCTGCGCAGCTTGCCAGCGGCTGAAGGCCAAGCGACCTGCCAAGTCAGGCAGGACCTGCAGGTTGTGGTCAAGGCGGTAGTTGGCGGTAGTTGGCGGTAGTGCCGGCCGCTGCACCGCCCGGGCCCGCGGGGGGGCAGGGCGTCGAGCGGCAGCGGGGTGCCATCAGACCGCCCGGCACTGCATCAGCGGGTCGCCGGCGCGGTGGCCGCGGTACCGCCGGCCGCACCTGGCGCTGCGATGCCTCATCCCGCCGTCGCCAGCCCCGCCACGCCCTGGTGCGCGGCCTGCACGCCCTGCGCCAGCACCTGCTGCTTCCAGCCGTCGTCGTCGACGTAAAACGCGTCGCGCAGGCCCTGCTTGATCGCCGCGCGCTGCGCCGCCGGCGCCTCCGGGTGCTTGTCGGCCCATTGGTCGGCGCGCAGCGCGTCCAGCATGGCCGGCAGCGCCAGCGTGCCGTACTCCAGCGCGATGCCGGTCAGCGCGGCCTGCGGGCATTCTTGGTAGGCAGCGTTCCACATCAGGCCGGTGAGCGGCGCCGAGGTCGAGCTGCCGTCGTAGATCGAGGTGATGGCCGAACCGTCAGGCCCGCCCCACCAGGCGCGGGCGCGGCGGATGGCGGCGGCATCGTCGCGGCCGGCAAAGATGCGTTCGCCCACGCCACTGGGCCCCAGCCCGGTATGCAGGTCGATCCACCCCAGCTGCGCGCAGCGCTGGCCGTGCTCGCGCAGCACCTGGCGCAGCGTCTGCTGGCTCCAGGTTGGGTTGTGGCCACCGAAAAACAGGCCCTCGGGATGGTGGTACTGGCCGCTGGTCACCGCCCGTTGCCAGGCGGCGGCGCCGTGCCGGGCCTGGTAGTCGGCGACGGCAGCCTGCACCTCGGCCGACGGCGGCCAGGTGGGCGGCACCACCCAGTGGGCGATCTCGTCGTAGGCGGTGTTGTGCGGCAGCGGCTGGCTGAAATCCTGAAAGTTGCGGTTCAGGTCGACGTTTTCTTGCGTCGTGCGCCGCCACCACGAGAAGCCGTAGGGGTTCAGCGCGTGCACGTAGAGCAGCGCCACCCCTTGTGCCCGCGCCGCCTGGCGCAGGGCGTCGTCAGCCAGCAGCGTGGTCTGCAAGCCCGAGCCGCAGAAGCCCTCGACGCCGTGGCAGGCCGAGCTGATCAACAGCAGCGCAGCGGCATCGGCCGGGCCGTCGCGCACCACGTCCATCGCCAGCGGCTCACCGTGCTGGCCCAGCAACGGGTGCGGGTGGCTTTGCACGTCGAGCCCGGCGGCCTCGGCGGCGGCGGCGAACTTGCCGCGCGCCTCGGCGTAGGTCTGCGAGAAGTTGGCGGCGCTCATCGGGCAGCTGCGGCGGCGATCAGCGGGGGCTGTTCAGCCAGCTTTCGGCGATGCGCACCCAGGCCGTGGCACCCAGCGGGATCAGGTCGTCGTTGAAGTCGTAGCTGGGGTTGTGCAGCGTGCACGGGCCCATGCCGTGGCCGCCCATGCGGTGGTCGCCTTCGCCATTGCCAATCATGAAGTAGCAGCCGGGCTTTTCCAGCAGGTAGTAGCTGAAGTCTTCGGAGGCCATGGTTGGCTCAAATTCAAGCACGTTCTCGGCGCCGACCACCTCGCCCAGCACCTGGCGGGCGAAGGCGGTCTCGGCCTCGTGGTTGATGGTCGGCGGGTAATTGCGCTTGAAGTGAAATTCACACTCGCAGTCGTAGGCCGCCGCAGTGGCCTTGGCCATCGCCAACATGCGTTGTTCGATCAAGTCGAGCGCTTCCGTGGTGAAGGTGCGCACCGTGCCCTGTACCTCGCAGCTCTCGGGGATCACGTTGGTCGCTTCGCCGGTGTGGATCATGGTCACCGAGATCACGCCGGTGTCGATGGGCCGCAGGTTGCGCGAGATGATGGTCTGGAAGCCCTGCACCATGGCGCAGGCGGTGGGCACCGGGTCGACCCCCAAGTGGGGCATCGCGGCGTGTGCGCCCTTGCCGGTGACGATGATCTTGAACTCGTTGCTCGACGCGTAACAAGGCCCGGCTTTCAGCGCGAACTGGCCCGCCGCCATGCCCGGCCAGTTGTGCGCGCCGAACACCGCTTCCATCGGGTACAGCGTGAACAAGCCGTCTTTGATCATCTCGCGGGCGCCGCCGCCGCCTTCTTCGGCCGGCTGGAAAATCAGGTACACCGTGCCGTCGAAGTTGCGGTGGCGCGCCAGGTGTTTGGCTGCTGCCAGCAGCATCGCGGTGTGGCCGTCGTGGCCGCAGGCGTGCATCTTGCCGGGGTGCTTGCTGGCATGGGCGAAGGTGTTGTGCTCGGCCACCGGCAGCGCATCCGTGTCAGCGCGCAGGCCGACCGCGCGGTCGGACGTGCCGTTCTTGATGATCGCCACCACGCCGGTGGTGCCCAGCCCGCGGTGGATCGGTATGCCCCAATCCGTCAGCGCCTGCGCGATCACGTCGGCCGTTCGCTGCTCTTGGAAGCACAACTCCGGGTGGGCGTGGATGTCGCGCCGCAGCGTGGTGATGGCGGCCGCGTCGGCCAGGATGGATTCGATCAAGTTCATGGGTGTGTCCTGGTGAACGACCCCGGCGGGGTGCTTGGAATGGGCTCTTCAATCTTACGCCGCAGGCTTTGGGCGGGCCTGTCACGCGAACAACGCCTGCCGCAGCGCAAGGCCTGTGCAATAGTATTTGCATGAACACCGCCACCGCCCCCGCCACCGCCTCATTTGTCAGCACCCCGTCCACCGTGCAGACCGTTCGCGGCGCCTGCCCGCACGACTGCCCCGACACCTGCGCGCGGAAGATCACCGTCGACAACG
>JAYVDE010000415.1:0-4465 GCA_043749575.1 Burkholderiaceae bacterium
CCTTGCCGCACTGGCAGTGCGACTGCGGGTCTACGCCTAGCCTGGCGAAAAAATCCATCGATTTCATTTCGTAATGCCTTTGGTGAAACGAACTACTAGCTCGCCATCATCGGCGACCCGGCCGCCGCACCACACAAGCGGTGGCTCTGGTCAGCGACGGCCTCAGACGCTGAGATGAATTCGAGTGTGACCGAGCAGCGCGCCAAAAGGAGTCCGATCTAGGCGCAAAGCACAGTCATAGCCTGGG
Source organism: Burkholderiaceae bacterium (assembly GCA_043749575.1). Taxonomy (GTDB): domain Bacteria; phylum Pseudomonadota; class Gammaproteobacteria; order Burkholderiales; family Burkholderiaceae_C; genus Pseudaquabacterium. The sequence goes on from JAYVDE010000415.1 coordinate 248, forward strand.
CTATGGCGAGCGTTTGCAGAGACTAGCGGGCGCCTATTGGCGTGATGAGCGGGCATGATCGAAGAACTCTCAGCCTCTCAGTCGGCCAGGGCCGACCGATCAGCCCGGCCTTCCCAGGCGCACCGTGTCGCGGCCGGCGTTCTTGGCCTCGTACAAGGCCGCGTCGGCACGGGCCAGCACGGCGTCGGGCGTGGTGTCGGTGGCGGCGATGAGGCCGATGCCGATGCTCACCGTCTGCGGCACCCGCTGGCCCAGCACCATCACCGCCTCGTCGGCGATGCGCTCGCGCAGCCGCTCGGCCAGCGCCAGCGCCTCGGCGCCGTCGGTGTCGGGCAGCAGCAGCATGAATTCCTCGCCGCCGCTGCGGGCCACCAGGTCGTTGTGGCGCGTGCTCAGTTGCATCAACCGGGCGACATGGCGCAGCACCGCGTCGCCGGCGGCATGGCCCCAGGTGTCGTTGACACGCTTGAACAGGTCGAGGTCGATCGACAGCACGCTGCAGTGCGTGGCCGGGTGGCGCTGCACCCGGTCGACCTCGATCTGCAAGCGCTCCATCAGCCGGCGCCGGTTGGCCGCGCCGGTGAGGAAGTCGGTGGTCGCCTGCAAGTGCAGCTCTTTGCTCAGCAGCACCCGCTGGGTGATGTCCTCGAAGGTGGAGTACACCTGCTCGATCACGCCGTTGCGCAACAGCGGTGTGGCATTGACCAGCAGCCAGGCGTAGCCGCGGCCGGGCACCGTCACGCCCATCAGCACGTCATTCACCGGCTGACCGGTGCGCAGCGCCACCATGGAAGGGTGCTGTTCGCCGGGGAAGTTGCTGCCGTCCTCGCGCAGCGCCTTCCAGCGTGGGTCGACCGACGACCGGCCCTGCAGCTGCGCCAGCGTCAGCCCCAGGATGCGCAGCGCCGCCGGGTTGGCCGAGGTGATCCGGCCCTCTTTGTCTTGGTAGACCACGCCCTGCGGTACCGTCTCGAACAGGGTGCGGTACTTCTCTTCGCTGGCCTTGAGCACGGCCTCCAGGCGCTTGCGCTCGGAGACGTCGGTCAGCACACCGGTCCACACCGTGCCGCCGTCATCGCCCGGCTTGGGGGTGGCGCGGGCATGCACCCACTTGAGCTGGCCATCGCTGCTGCGGATGCGGTATTCATGCTCCCAGGGCTGGCGCGCGGCCACCGCCTGCGTGATCGAGTGGTCGTGGCGGGGCTTGTCTTCGGGCAGGATCAAGGCGCCCAGCGCGTGGATGTCGGCACAGCCGGCCTCGGGGCTCAGGCCGAACAGCGGTTCCAGGCCCGGGCTGAAATAACTGAAGCGCCAGCCGCCGCTGGGCCGCTGCAGCAGCCGGAACAACGCGCCCGGCAGCGACGCCGCCAGGTCGCGCAGCAGCGTTTCGCTCTCGCGCAAGGTGTTCTGCACCTGCTTGAGCGTGGTCACGTTGTCGTGCGTCACCACGATGCGCAGCGCGCCCTTGCCGGCCATGCGCGCCACCCGCACCACGAACCAGCGCTGCTCGGTCGGCGAATGGCAGGGGTAGTCCAGCTCAAACTGCTGGCGCTGGCCGGCCAGCACCTCGCGCAGCAGGATGATGAACTCAGTCGCCTCGGCGCCGCCGGGCTGTGTCACCAAGGCGTGCTGACACGCCGCCAGGTAGTTGGCGCCCTCCTGCAAGCCAGCGCCCAAACCGTCACCCAAGCCGTCGCCCGAGCCGCCGTTGTCGGCAGCAAACGCGCGCCAGGCGCGGTTGACGGCCAGGATGGTGCCGTGTTCGTCCAGCACGCAGACATGTGCGGCCAGGTCGTCGAGCACGGCGTTGAGGAACTGCTGCGAGCCCTGCAGCGCCTGCTCGATCAACCGCCGCTCGGTGATGTCGACGACATAGACCAACCGCCGCGCGGCGCCGTCGGGGCCGGGCAGCCGCACCGAATCGACCAGGATGGCGAGGTCCCGGCCGTCGGCGCCCCGCGCCTGGAACTCGCCCTTCATCGGCAGGCCCAGGTCGAGAAAATCCCGGTGTCGCTGCAGCACCGCGGCGCGCTGGGCCGGCGCAAACACCATCGTGAAGGGCTGGCCGATCAACTGGTCGCTGCGGTAACCGTAGATCGCGCAATAGGCCGGGTTCACCTCGAAAAACAGACCTCCGTGATCGACCACCGCGATGCCGATCGGTGACTGCTGGAGGACCTGGCCCAGCAACAGGGCGGCCGCGGCCGGGCTGGCGATCGGTCCGGGCGGGCCCGGTGGGTCGGTGGCGCTGCGCATGGCTGCCGCGGCGCTTGGCAGGCGCCGGATGTTGCGGGGCGGTTGTCTGATCCCGGGCCAGTGGCCCGGGTCACCTACAGCCTTTGTATTCTGGCGGCCGGCGCCGGCGTGCGGGCTTGCTCAGTCGCAACTTTCAGTAATTTCAGCACAACCGAAGCCTCGCACTTTCAGGGGATGGCCAGCACCAGGTTGCCCGCCAGGCGGCCCTGCGCCACCTGATCGTGGCCCTGTGCGATTTGCGCCAGCGGCAGGCGTTGGGCGATGTTGTGCTGCAACGCGCCCTGCCGCAACCAAGCGGTGAGTGCGGCCTCAGCGCGCTGCCGGTCGGCCGCCGTCAGGTGGTAGACGATGAAGAAGCGCAGGTTCAGGTTCTTCGCGATCAGCGGGTAAAACGGCAACTCGAACGGCGACGCACCGCTGCCGTAGACCACCAGGTCACCCCCGGGGCGCAGCAGGTCGAGGTCGAGCGCGGCGTTGGCGGCGATGTCGAGTTCGACGATGCGGTCAACGCCCTGGCCTTGGGTGGCCTCGCGCAGCTGGGCGGCAGCGTCGACTTGCCGGTAGTCGACGGTGAGGTCGGCGCCGGCCGCGCGGGCCAGTGCGGCTTTTTCGGGCGTGCTGGTGGTGGCGATCACCTGGGCCGCGCCCAGCAGCCGCGCAAACTGCAGCGCGTAGTGGCCCACCGCGCCAGCACCGCCGGCCACCAGCACGCGCTGGCCAGCCACGCTGGCGCCATCGCTGCCGGCCATCAGCAGCGCGTGCAGGGCGGTCAGCGCCGGGATGCCCAGGCAGGCGCCGGCCTCGTCGGCCACGTTGTCGGGCAGCGCCACGGCTTGGGCCTGCGGCAGCACCACGTATTGCGCGGCGGTGCCGAAAGGCCGGCCCCAAGCCGCGTTCCACAACCACACCCGCTGGCCGATGCGGCTGGCGGGCACGCCCGTGCCCACCGCATCGACCACGCCCATGCCATCGCTGTGCGGCACCACCCGCGGGAACGGCATGGCCGCGCTGCGCAGCCCGGTGCGGCTTTTCACATCTGACGGGTTGACACCCGACCAGCGCAGGCGCACCCGCAGTTCACCCGGGCCGGGCTGGGGGTCGGGCAGCTCGGCGAGTTGCAGCACGTCGGCGGCGGCGCCGGTGCGTTCGTAGAAAGCGGCTTGCATGGGGGGATCTCCGGTCGTGGACTGAGCCATTCTGACCCGCCTCGGGCTGACCGCAGAGCCGCCAACCCGCCGCGCCGCCGTGCCGCCCAGCAGCCGACGTCGATCAGTCGCGTTTCAGGTGCCCAGCGCCTTCAGCCGCGCCGCCTCGACGATTTCGATCCAATAGCCATCGGGGTCTTTGATGAAGGCCACGTTTTTCATCTTGCCCTGATCGGGCCGCTTGACGTAGGTCACCTCGTGCTGGTCGAACCAGGCCACCGCAGCGTCCAGGTCGGGCACTGAAAAGCACAGGTGGCCAAAGCCTTGCGGCTGCGCATTGCCGTCGTGGTACTTGAAATCGGCCTGCGACTCGCTGCCCCAGTTGTGGGTGAGTTCGAGCACGCCGCGCTGCGAAAACGTCCAGGCCATGCGCTCGCCGGCGTCGTCGGGCACGCCGTTGACGCCGCCTAAGTGGGCCAAAAAGTACAGCGAGAAGCTCATCTCCGGAAAGTCGAGCTTGCGCAGCACGCGCAGGCCCATCACCCGGGTGTAGAAATCCAGTGCCACGGCGGGGTCTTTGACCCGCACCATGGTGTGGTTGAAGACGAAGCCTTGGGTGACGGCCTCGGGGGCGGCACAGACGCCGGGGTGCAGTTCGGTGTTGAAGCTCATGGCGGAATTGTCGGTCTAGAGGACATCGAAAGAGGGGAAAACAGGTCAACGGCCAGTGACCACCAGCGCCGACACCGGCGCCACCGCCACCGCCACCACCGCCAATCGCGGCGGGCCGGGTTGGCCTTGGGCGTCGTGGCGGGCG
>JAYVDE010000416.1:0-4460 GCA_043749575.1 Burkholderiaceae bacterium
GGCAACAGCCTGGTGCTCGACGACGACGCCAAAGGCATCACGATCAAGGACCAGAACGGCAACAAGATCGTGCTCAGCAGCGACGGCATCGCCATCGAAAGCAGCAAGGCGCTGACGCTCAAGTCCGGCACCGAGGCCAGCGTCGAGGGCGGCACCTCGCTCGAAGTCAAGGCCGGCACGGCGCTGACCTGCGAGGGCACCGCCAGCCATGACATCAAGAGCGGCGGCGTGGTCAAGCTGGCCGGCTCGGCCATCCAGCTCGGGTAGACCCGCAAGACCCCAATACCCCAAGACCTTCACCATGGCCAGCTTCGACGATCACCCCAACTTTCTCGGCCGCGGCTTTGCCTTTCCGCCCAGCTTTGCGGGCGGGCAGGTGGCCATGGTCGAGGACGAGCTCGACATCCACCAAAGCCTGCAAATCCTCTTCGGCACCCTGCCCGGCGAGCGGGTCTTGCAGCCGCAATTCGGGCTCGACATGAGCCCCATGCTGTTCGAGCCGTTGACCACCACCTTGCGCACCCTGCTGATCGACCGCATCACCACCACCTTGTTGGTGCACGAGCCGCGCATCCGGGTGATCGAGCTGGTGGTGGACGACAGCGAGGCGCTGCAAGGCCTGCTGCAGATCCGGCTCGACTACAGCGTGCGCAGCACCAACAGCCGCTTCAACCTCGTCTACCCCTACTACCTGGGCGACGCCAACGAGTTGCGTGATCATGTGCTGCCAGGAGCCGGATGATGGCCGCCGCACCGACCAGGCCAGACCCCGTCATCAGCGCCTTGATCGCCGAGCCGGGCTGCGCCCAGCCCGAGCGCGACGCCGCCGCCCGCGATCCCGCCACCGCAGCGCTGGACGACCGCGATGCCGATGGCCTGCTCGACAGCCTGCGCGCGCTGGCGCCCAAGATTCGCTTTTATGCCAACAACCCCGCCACAGCGGCAGGCGACTGGCTGCCCTACCTGCCGTCCGGCAGCATCGCAGCGCTCAATGCCTTGGCGCTGGGCACCGCCAACAACCCGCCCGGTAGCCTGGCTCCGCACCACGCGCTGATCCTGGCCTTTTTGCGCCAGTTGGCCCGCCCGCAGGCCTTGCTGAACCAGTTCACCGCCGAGCATTTGCAGTTCCAGATGCAGCAGGTGCTGGGCTTCAAACCACTGCCGCCGCAAGCTGATCACGCGCACCTGGTGCTGGCGCTCAAAAAGGGTGCGCCAGCCCTGGCCATCACGCCCGACCACCGCTTCACGGCGGGCAAGGACGCGCTCAAGGTCGAGCAGCAGTTTGCGCCGCTGCGCAGCACGGTGGTGGGCGCCGCGCAGGTGGCCCGGTTGGCCAGCATCCGGCGCGACGGGCAGCGCCTGCTGTTTGCGCCGGTGGCCAATTCGGCCGACGGCCTGGGCGCGCCGCTCGACAAGGCCGCGCCGCGCTGGCCGCCCTTCGGCCGCAACACCCTGCCGCCCGCGCCGATCGGCTTTGCCCTCGCGTCATCGGTGCTGCGCCTGGCCGAGGGCGAGCGCCGCATCGGCTTGAAGTTGCGGGTGGGCGCTTGGCCGGCCGGTCTGACGCCCGCAGCCTTTGCCGCCAGCTTCGACGCCCACCTGAGCGGCCCCGCCGGCTGGCTCGGCCCGCTGTCAATCACGGCCAGCTTGGGCGCCGATCTGCTGAGCCTGGAGATTGCGGTCGGGGCAGGCGAAGCGGCAATCGTCGATCACGATCCCGCTGTTCATCTGCACGACTTCCCGGCCCGCTTGCCGGTCATCCAGTGCCTGCTCAAACCCGATTCAGCGCTGGGCTATGGGGCGCTGGCCTCCATCACCCTGGCCAGCGCGCAGGTCACGGTGGCGGTGACCGGCCTGCGCGGCCTGCTGCTTGAAAGCGACGAGGCCACGCTCAGCCCCAAGAAGGCGTTTTTGCCCTTCGGCCCGCAGCCGGTGGTCGGCTCGCGGTTTCATGTGGGTTGTGCCGAGGCGCTGGGCAAGCCGCTGAGTTCGATGACGCTCAACATCCGCTGGCAGGGTGCGCCGGCCGATCTGAGCGCCCACTACGCCCACTACAGCAAAGTGGCGCAGATGGGCAACGGCATCGGCGCCACCGCCACCTGGCGCGATGTCAGCGGCGCCTCGCACACCTCCAGCACCGTCACGCTGCTGCCGCGCCTGGCCGCGCCCCTGGTGCAAATCACGATCAACGCCAGCGGTGGTGTCAGCAGCACGGCCAACCCCGGCAAGCAGAACCTGGCCCTGCATGCCAGTGGCAGCGCCAAAGCACAGCGATGGGCCGAATCTCGCGAGCGTGCGCAGCCGGTGCACCGCCGATCCCTTGCCAGCGCGCTGGGCGAGCACAGCCGCTTTGGCGGCACACCCGCCGGCTTGAACACCGCCGCGCCCACCGCACGCGGCGGCTTTGTCACCCTGAGCCTGGTGGAGAGCCTGCTGCACGGCGACTTCCGGCGCGAAGCCCTGCAAGCCGCGTTGCCTCCGGCCGACGTCGAAGCCCGCAAGACCTTTGTACCCACCCTGCTCAACGAGCCCTACACCCCCAAGATCCAGGAGATAACGCTCGACTACGCTGCGCAAAGCGACGCCAGCCGCATCGCCGACCCGGCGCTCGCCGCGCTGACCGACACCGATGTGCAGTTCTTCCAGATCGACGCGCTCGGCCTGGCGCGCGAGCAGGCCTGGCTGACGCACAGCCGCCCTTGGGCACCGCAGGCGGCCGTCAATTTGCTGCCGGCGCATCCGGCGGCAGCCGAGTTGCTGATCGGCCTGACCGGCGTGCAGGCGGGCGATTCGGTCAGCCTGCTGCTGCAACTGGCCGAAGGCAGTGCCGACCCGCTGGCCGCTGCGCAAAAGCTGCAATGGTCGGTGCTTGCCGACAACGCCTGGCGCGCCCTGGTGCCCGGTGAACTGGCCCTGGACAGCACCGCCGACCTGCGCCGCAGCGGCCTGGTGGCGTGCGTGCTGCCCAAGGAGACCACCACCGCCAACAGCCGCGCGACGACCGGCCTGGTCTGGCTGCGCGCCAGCACCCCGGCCGAGCCTCGGGCCGCCTGCGACGTGATCGGCGTTTTTGCCAACGCGCTGGAGGTGCAGTTCAGGGACGCCGGCAACGATCCGCAGCGTTTGAAGGCTGCCCTGCCTGCCGGCCACATCACCCGGCTCAAGACCCCGCTGCCCAGCGTCAAGTCCATCGCCCAGCCGTTTGCGTCCTTTGGCGGCGCGCTGGTCGAGAGCGATGCGGCCCTGGCGCGCCGGGCTGCCGAGCGCCTGCGCCACCGCAATCGGGCGATCACGCCCTGGGACATCGAGCGACTGGTGCTGCAGGCCTTTCCGGCGGTTTACCGGGCCAAGTGCATTCCCCATGCCAAAGCCACGGCCAGCGAAACCTCCTGGCTGGCGGCCGGCCACTTCATGGTGGTGGTCGTGCCCGATCTGCGCAACATGAACGCGGTTGATCCGCTGCAGCCCCGCGTGGACCTGGACACCCTCACCCGTATTCACGACTTTCTTTCGGCCCGCGTCGGCCCGCAGACGCAAATCCATGTGCGCAACCCCGGCTACCGGCCGGTGCAGGTCGATTTCAAGCTGCGGCTGCGCAGCGGCAACGGCCTGGGTTTCAACTTCTTGCAGCCGCAGATCGACCTGGCCTTGCGCCAAGCCTTGTCGCCCTGGGCCTTTGACACCCAGGCAGCCGGTGCGGCCAAGCTCGGCTTTGGCGGCCGGGTGCTGCGCTCCGCGCTGCTCGACTTTGTTGAAAAGCTGCCCGAGGTCGATTTTGTGACCGACTTCCGTCTGAGCCTGCAAGGCTCGCGCGAGGACCTGGCCGAGATCGTGCCGGATGCGCCCGATGTGATCCTCGTCTCTGCCGCGCGGCACCGGATTGAGGAGCTTTGAGATGAGCACGCTCGACCGCCTGCCGCCGATCTCGCCCTTGCCCGACGCCAACCCGGCGTTTGATGCCCGCGCGTTGTTCAACGAGAGCCTGGGCGAGGCACGGCGCCTGTCTGGCGCGCTGTGGACCGACCACAACACCCACGACCCCGGCATCACCACGCTGGAGTTGCTGTGCTACGCGCTGACCGAGCTGTCCTACCGCCACAGCCTGCCGATCGCTGACCGGCTGGCCGGTGATGACGACGGCAGCGCGCAGTTTTTTGCGCCGCGCGCCGTGCTGCCCAACCGGGCACTGACCGAGCTGGACTGGCGCAAACTGCTGATCGACCTGCCGGGCGTCAAGAACGCCTGGATCGAGGTTGTGAGCGACGTGCTGCTGTATGCCGATTTGCGCCGCAAGCTGCTGCGCCAGACGCCGCCCGAGCACCCGCAGTACCAGGCCGTTCCGCTGGCCGGCCTGTACCGGGTGCGGGTCGAGTTCATGGATTCGGTCAACACGCAGGCCGAGCGCAACAGCGTGCTGGCCGCCGTGCGCCGCGCACTGGAGTCGTCTCGCAACCTGTGCG
>JAYVDE010000417.1:0-4457 GCA_043749575.1 Burkholderiaceae bacterium
CGCAAACACCGGCCGCGCGGTGGGCTCGGGCAAGGCCTCGGGCGTGTCGGTGGCCACGGTGGTGACAAACGGATCGTCGGGATACAGCGGCGCCTGGCCCAGCGCGGCCCGCCAGACCTCGACCTTGGGCCAGTCGGCATGCTTGAAGCCTTCGACCAGCACCCAATCGACCGGCGACAGCTCGGCCACCAATTGGTGCAGCGTGGGCAGGCCTTCGACCTCGTATTCGCGCAGCAGCGCCAGCCGTTGCGACGAGGCCACCAGCACCTCGGTGGCACCGGCCTCACGGTGGCGCCAACTGTCCTTGCCCGGCCGGTCGATGTCGAAACGCTGGTGGGCGTGTTTGATCACCGACACCCGCTGGCCGTGGCCCTTCAGCTCGGCGATCATCTGCTCGACCAAGGTGGTCTTGCCGACGCCCGACGGGCCACAAACCACCACCAGCTTCATGGCCGCACCTTCAACGGCGGCCGCTTCATGCCGCGCAGTGTTGTTCGACGAAGGCCTTGACCTGCGCCAGGTCGACCGCCATCACGGTGAAGCGCTTGGGCAGGGCCTCGATGCCCTCCAGCGTCGGCGGGCGCAGCGGCGAGCGGCCCAGCGCTTCTTCGATGGTGGCCGCAAACTTGGCTGGCAGCGCGGTTTCCAGCACCACCATCGGCACACCGGGAAGCCCGTGTTCACGCGCCACCTTCAGGCCATCGGCGGTGTGGGTGTCGATCATGTCCTGGTGCTGGTCCCAGGTGCTGCGGATCGTCGCCAGCCGGTCGGCATGGCTGCTGCTGCCCGAGAAGAAGCCGAAGCCGGCGATGCGGGCGGTCTCTTCGGCGTTGAGCTGGAAGCCGCCATCACGCGCCAGGCCGGCGCCGAATAGCTCGGCCACCCGCGCGCCATCGCGGTCCAGCAGGTCGAACACAAAACGCTCGAAGTTGCTGGCCTTGCTGATGTCCATCGACGGGCTGCTGGTTTCGTGCGTCTCGGCGCTGCTGCGCACCCGGTAACGGCCGCTGCGGAAGAACTCATCGAGCACGTCGTTCTCGTTGGTGGCCACCACCAGCTGGGCGATCGGCAGGCCCATCATGCGCGCCACGTGGCCGGCGCACACATTGCCGAAGTTGCCCGATGGCACGGCAAAGCTGACTTGCTCGGTGTTGGATGGCGCCGCCGCCGGGCCGCCCCAAGGCGGCGCGCTCCCCTCGGGGGACAGACCGGCAGCGCCGGTCTCAGGGGCACCCGCTGTGACTTGAAAATAGCCCGCGAAGTAATACACCACCTGGGCCAGCAGCCGCGCCCAGTTGATCGAGTTGACGGTGCCGATCTTGTACTTGCGCTTGAAGTCGAGGTCGTTGCTGACCGCCTTGACGATGTCCTGGCAGTCGTCGAACACACCTTCAATCGCAATGTTGTGGATGTTGGCGTCTTGCAGGCTGAACATCTGCGCCTGCTGGAACGGGCTCATCCGGCCGTTCGGGCTGAGCATGAAGACCCGCACGCCGTGTTTGCCACGCATTGCGTACTCGGCCGCGCTGCCGGTGTCACCCGAGGTCGCACCCAGGATGTTCAGCGTCTCGCCGCGGCGCGCCAGTTCGTATTCGAACAGGTTGCCCAGCAGCTGCATCGCCATGTCCTTGAAGGCCAGCGTGGGGCCGTTGGACAGCGCCTGGATGTGCATGCCGGGTTCAAGCCGGCGCACCGGCACGATGGCCTCGCTGCCGTAGGTAGCCCGGGTGTAGGTCTTGTGCGCCAAGGCCAACAAGTCGGCGGCGGGAATGTCGGTGATGTAGAGCGACAGGATCTCGAAGGCCAGGTCGGCGTAGCCCCCGGGCCGGCCGTTGCCGTACAGGCCGCGCCAACTGGCCAGCGTGGCGTCGTCGATCTTCGGGTAGTGCGTCGGCAGGTACAAGCCGCCATCGGGCGCCAGGCCTTCGAGCAAGATCTCGCTGAAGCCGCGCTCGGTCGGGTCGCCGCGGGTGCTGATGTAGTTCATGGCGATGCCTGCCCGGCCGCCCGAAAGGCATCGCGCGCCCCCTCGGGGGGCAGCGAACGAAGTGAGCGTGGAGGTTGGAGATTCATCGCTCAACTCAACTCTTCTTTTCGGATACTGACGATCGGCGCCAGCACGGTGGGCAGCGCCTGCATCAGCGCCAGCGCATCACGCATGCGGCCTTCCACGGTGTCGTGCGTCAGGATGACCAGGTCGGTGGGCTTGCCGCCCTCGGCCGAAACCTGACCGGCAGCTTCGGCGCCGGGACGCTGAATCACCGCGTCGATCGAGATCTCGTGCTCGGCCAGGATGGTGGTGATGCGGGCCAGCACGCCGGTCTGGTCGGCCACCTGCAGGCGCAGGTAAAACGCGGTGATCACCTGGGCTATGGGCAGGATCGGTGTGGCCGCCACCGCGTCCGGCTGGAAGGCCAGGTGCGGCACGCGGTGGTCGGGGTCGGCGCTGTGCAGCCGGGTGATGTCGACTAAGTCGGCCACCACCGCCGAGGCGGTCGGCTCGGCGCCCGCGCCCTTGCCGTAGTACAGCGTGGTGCCCACCGCATCACCCTGCACCATCACCGCGTTCATCGCCCCTTCGACGTTGGCGATCAGCCGCTTGGCCGGCACCAGCGTGGGGTGCACCCGCAGCTCGATGCCGCCGCCCACGCCGCCAGGCGTTGCCGGGGCAATGTCGTCGCGCCGCTTGGTGATGCCCAGCAGCTTGATGCGGTAGCCCATCTGCTCGGCATAGCGGATGTCGGCGGCCTGCAGCTGGGTGATGCCCTCGACATGCGCCTGGCTGAACTGCACCGGCGTGCCGAAGGCGATGGCGCTCATGATCGTGGCCTTGTGCGCGGCGTCCACCCCTTCGATGTCGAAGGTCGGGTCGGCCTCGGCATAACCCAGACGTTGGGCGTCTTTCAGCGCAACGCCGAAGTCGAGGCCCTTGTCGCGCATCTCCGACAGGATGAAGTTGGTGGTGCCGTTGATGATGCCGGCGATCCATTCGATGCGGTTGGCGGTCAGGCCCTCGCGCAGCGCCTTGATGATCGGGATGCCGCCGGCCACCGCAGCCTCGAAGCCGACCATCACGCCCTTGGCACGCGCCGCGGCGAAGATCTCGGTGCCGTGCACCGCCAGCAGCGCCTTGTTGGCGGTGACCACGTGTTTGCCAGCGGCAATCGCCGCCATCACCAGCACGCGGGCAATGCCGTAACCGCCGATCAGCTCGACCACGATGTCGATGTCGGGGTTGTTGATGATGGCGCGGCCGTCGGCCACCACCTGCACGCCCTCGCCGACCACGGCCCGGGCACGGGCGGTGTCCAAGTCGGCCACCATCGTGATCGCAATGCCGCGGCCGGCGCGGCGGCGGATCTCGGCCTGGTTGCGCGCCAGCACCTTGAAAGTGCCGCTGCCGACGGTGCCGATGCCGAGCAGGCCGACCTGGATGGGCTTCATGGAATTCTCTTCTTTGGTCAGAACGGGGTGCATGGCGTCGATCACGCCGAGTGGCGCCGGCGGTAGTGCGACAGGAAGCGGTCGATGCGGCCGATAGCCTCTGCCAGATCGTCAGAATTGGGCAGGAACACCAGCCGGAAGTGGTCGGGCGCGGTCCAGTTGAAGCCGGTGCCCTGCACGATCAGCACCTTCTCCTCGGCCAGCAGCTCGTAGGCAAACTGCTGGTCGTCGGTGATCGGGTACATCTTCGGGTCGAGCCGGGGAAACATGTACAGCGCGGCTTTGGGCTTGACCACGCTGACACCCGGGATCTGGGTCAGCAGGTTGTAGGCCAGGTCGCGCTGGCGGCCCAGCCGGCCGCTGGGCGCCACCAGGTCCTTGATGCTCTGGTAGCCGCCCAGGGCGGTCTGGATCGCCAGCTGACCCGGCGTGTTGGAGCACAGCCGCATCGACGACAGCATGTTCAGGCCTTCGATGTAGTCTTTGGCCGGTCGCTTGTCGCCCGAGACGATCATCCAGCCGGCGCGGTAGCCGCAAGAGCGGTAGTACTTGCTCAGGCCGTTGAAGGTGAGGAACAAAACGTCGTCGGCCAGCGAAGCGAGGCTGGTGTGGGTCGCTCCGTCGAACAGCGTCTTGTCGTAGATCTCGTCGGCAAAGATGATCAGCTGGTGTTGGCGCGCGATCTCGACGATGTCGCGCAGCACGCTGTCGGGGTACAGCGCGCCGGTGGGGTTGTTCGGGTTGATGACCACGATGCCGCGGGTGGCCGGCGTGATCTTGCGGCGGATGTCGGCCAGGTCGGGGGTCCAGTCAGCACCCTCGTCGCACAGGTAGTGCACCGGCGTGCCGCCCGACAAGGCCACCGAAGCCGTCCACAGCGGGTAGTCGGGCGCCGGCACCAGGATCTCGTCGCCAGCGTTGAGCAGCGCGTTCATGCTCATGGTGATCAGCTCGGAAGCACCGTTGCCCAAATAGACATCGTCGACCGTCACGCCGCTGATGTTCTTTTCCTG
>JAYVDE010000418.1:0-11676 GCA_043749575.1 Burkholderiaceae bacterium
GCAAGCTCCGCAAGCCCGCAACACGGGGCCACTAAGCCAAGTCTGACGCGCAAGTGGCTCATAGCGTGAGCCATCACGAACTAACGAGCAAAGAGCCCAGTTCCAGGGTGTACATGAGAAAAGTGGCAGCCGGGCTGGCGCGACGGTCATAGTCGTCGACCACCGCACGCGGAACTACCATTTCGACAATGAACTCCATTCGGCGCTGCTGCACGTCGGCATCACGCGAGAACAGCGCATCAATGCCGGCGATTCGGTCTTCAGCTCCCCGCACACGGGTCGCGGCCTTGACCAGCGGACCCGACGCCAAATCGCTCAAGAACGTGATGGCGTCAAAAACATTCGACTTGCCAACGCCGTTGCGCCCGGCGATGCAGGTGAATGGCCCGAAAGCCAGATCCACATCTCGCAAGTTCTTGAACCCCTTCACACGCAACCTCGTCAGCATCGGCGACCTCCGGCTCGCTTAGAGGGATTGTCGCAGGCCGCCACAGGAGGGCCCAGGCTCGACCAGCGCGTCCAGTGACGCCTGGCGCAGGTGCTCGAACATGCCGCCCTGCACGATGCCGAACAGCGCTTTGCGGTTGTCCAGCCGTTGAAATTCACTGACGCAGCGGCCGGCCCAGCGCAGGCTCAATGCCACCGATTGGCGGCCCTCGGCCTCGGTCGTCAGCTGGCCTTTGGTTTGGTAGGGCGTGCACTCGTCGAACTGCATCACGATGTCGCGGTGGCGAGGACGTCGAAAGTCAGCATGGCGGCGATTGTGGCAGCCCGGCTGGCACGCGTCGGGGGCTGCGTCAGGGTCTGCGTTGGTCTGCGCCCTACCCGATCAGAGAAGCGCTGTCATCATCAATTGATCACGAAGGTCAGCCCCATGGTCGCAGCGGTCATCGATAGCATCCCGGACAACATATCGCCCGGGAGACCCCATGAAATTACGAGCCATCGCGCCGATCCTCTTCACCGCCACCACCCTGCTCAGCGCCTGCGGCGGTGGATCAGACGGCAGCGCGACGCCGGTCACGCCCGTGGGCCCCGGCACCTCGCTCAGCGGCGTGGCGTCCAAGGGCCCGCTGAAGCACGCGATGGTCAGCGCCTACGCCATCGGCACCGACGGCATTCGTGGCGCCAAGCTGGCCGAGAAAGAAACCGACGACACCGGCGCCTACACGCTGGACCTCGGCACCTACAGCGGTGCGGTGCAGTTGGAAGTGGCGGTGATCGCGGGCAAGACCTTGTCCAAGGACGAAGCCACCGGCCAGGACGTGAGCCTGCCCAATGACTTCAAGCTGCGCGCCAACACCACGGTGAGCGCCAACACCGGCAGCACCAGCGCGATCCAGAGCGCGTCGATCACGCCGTTCACCGAACTGGCCAACCAGATTGCACTGGACTCGGGCGGCCTGAACGCCGCCAACCTGGCCAGCGCCAGCAAGGTGGTGTTTGACCTGATCGGTGTCGACCCGGTGGCCACCAAGCCGCTGGACGCCGCCGCAGCGCCACCGGCCAACGCCACCGATGCCGAGAAGCGCTACGCGCTGTTCAACGCCGCCGTGTCGGCGATGGCCAACAGTGCGCCGACGACCACCGACGCGGTGACGCGGGCGTGCTTCACCGCCGCCGCCGCCGACAAGGGCAAGAAGATCAAGTGCGCCACCGACCAGATCGCCAAGTCGGTGACGGTCACGCCCGCCGCTGGCGGCGCCGTCGCCACTTTGGTGGCCAACCACAAGCTGGTCGGCCTGGGCGCTGCGTTGGTCAAGGCGTCGGCCGACGAGGCCATCAACAAGACCGGCCACACGGTCAGCGTCGACAGTGCCGATGCCAAGCACCTCGACGCGATTGAAAAGGATGTGGTCGCCGGCACCATCACCCCGATCAAGCTGGTGGTCACGCCCGAAGAATCGTCCGACATCGCAAAGGCCAAGCAGTTTTTCTCGCGCCTGCGCTCCAACGCCGCCGCGCTGGCCAGCGCGCCGCTGGAAACCGGCCTGGCCGTCGGCGTGAAGGCCTTTGGCGACTCGGTGCGCAGCGAAGCGCTGGCGGTCACCGGCGATACCGCCGACGTGGTGCGCTTAGCCAGCATCGCGTCCGACCTGTGGACCCACTACAAGAGCAGCCCGACGAGCGACGTCAACAGCCCTGCCATCGCCGGCTTCCCGGGCAGCTGCATTGTCTACCAGGGTGACTTCCCGACCCGCTTCGGCGGTGATGCTGGCGAGGCGCTGCAACCCTACGTGCCGGGCGCGGTGGTGGCCATCAGCAAGGACAACGCCAGCTGGGTCGGCTGCTCGCTGAACCAGGGCAGCAACCCGAGCGCGACCAACCTGGTCACGCGATACCAGCGCACGCTGCTGTTCAACATGGCCGCCACCACCTTCCCGGGCACCGTGCCCTACCTGGCGATCACCCGCAAGCGCTTCTGGAGCAGCACCAACAACACCGTGATGGCGCAGAACCTGACCGCGACGCTGTCGGGCGTGATCGGCTACACGCTGAGCAACCAGGCGGTCACCGGCGCGAAGATCGTCGGCGACTTGCCGGCGCCGGTGAACGCCAGCGGCGTGCTGCTGGCCGCGCGTTACCCGGTCAGCGTCGACGGCAGTCTGTCGCAGTTGCCCAGCGGCGCCGACAAGGTGAGCTTCGCCAGCGGTCGCCTGGGCGTGGTGCCGGTGGGCGCCAGCGCCGCCTCTCTGACGCTCGACCTGTCGCCGGGCGGCGTGACCGAAGTGGTCGTGCCCAACGTCAACAGCAACGCCGCGCAGGTGGCCGATGCCAAGCTCCACATCGCCGCCTCGATCAAGACGGCCAAGGGTGAGCTGACCGGCACGCTGGTGGCCGACCGCTTCATCGCCGACGCCTTCGGCAAGCTGCAGCCGGGCCACGCGAAGTTCAGCGGCAGCATCGCCGCGGCCGGCGGCAGCGGCACGGTGGCCACGTTCTTCAGTGGCGCGCTCGAGGGCACCAACGGCGCAATGCCGGTGGTCAGCTTCGAGGGCACGCTGACGCTGCCGAACCGGCCGGTGCTGACGCTGAGCCTGTCGGTGTCGCAGACCGCCGCGGCCACCGCCACCGCCAAGGCGGCCTACACCGTGACTGGGCGTTATGCACAAGACGCCGTCACGGTGCAGATCAGCGGTGCCAACAGCGCCGCCGGCGACACCTTGACGCTGGCCGATTCGAGCGGCGTCTCGGTGTCCACGGCAGGCAGTACCGCGCCCATCAACGTGCTGGTCAGCGGCCGCCAGACGGCCCGCATCGACCAGGCGCGCGGCCGCATCGTCTACGGCGACGGCAGCTTCGAGTCGCTCAACTGAAGCCCCGCTGGGCCCCGGCCTGCGGGCCAGGGCCCCGCCCCAAGCCGACCACGATGAAGCCAACCCCATGGCCGCTTGCTGCGGCCTGTTTTGAAGCCGCACGCCGTGCGGCTTTTTCACGCCTGGCCGGTCTGGCGGGCAGCTTATGCCCGGTAGGTCGGGTAGGCCCGGTAGGCCTGGTGTGCCTGGTGGGCCTGATGGTCGCCAGTGGCCCGGCACGGGCGGCGGACCCGGCCTGGCTGAGCATGCCGGCGCCGCTGTTGCCGCTGCGGCTGCCGGTGGCCAGCACGCCTGAGGGCGCGGGCTGGCTGCTGCGCGCCGAGGCCGCCGATTTCAGCGCCGTCGATGCCACGCCGGTGCGGGCGCTGTCGGGCGACTGGGCCCGCTACCAGCCGCGCGAGGGCCGCAACCACGCGCTGCAGTCGGCGCGTCTCGAGTTGTCAGCCGCCCACCAGCGCTGGGAAGTGGCGGCCACGGCGCGCAGCGACATCCTGATCGACGGCTCGCGCGGCGCCTTCGACGTGGTGCACGCCTACAAGCAGCGCAGCACGCCCGCCGACGGCAGCCGTTTCAGCGTTGACGCCGAGCAGCGCGGGGTGGTCTGGGCCGGCGTGCGCGGCGCCCACACCTGGGCGCTGGGCGCCGATGCGGCGGTGCCGACCTGGCAGCTGACCGCTGCGCTGAGCCTGTTGTCGGTGCGCCGGGTGCAGCACACCGACGCCCAGGGCGAGGTGGTCTACAGCGACCTGGCGGGCTACAGCTTCAACGCCCAGACGCTGCGCGTCGACAGCCACAGGGATTTCGGCGGCGGCGCCGCGCGCAACCCCACCGGTACCGGCCTGACGACCGACCTGGGCCTGCTGTGGCAGCCCTCGGACCGTGCCTTCGTCAACCTGTCGGTGGTCGACCTGGCCTCGCGCTTGCGGCTGGACCAGGTGGCCACCGAGTCGGCCGCGATGTCGTCGGCGGTGTTCGGCGTCGACGAGCGCGGCTACCTCGACTACAAGCCGTTGGTCAACGGCCGCTACAGCAGCCGTGACCTGCGCCTGCAACTGGCGCGCAAGTGGTCGTTGACCGCGGGCTGGCGGCTCGACGGGATCGGTGGCGGTACTGATGGTGGTGGTGGCGGTGCTCGATTTGGCGACGGCGCCGTGCTGGGCGCACGCTGGGAACGGGTTGGCGGCCTCGACCTGCCGGCGCTGTGGCTGACCTGGCCGGTGCTGCCGGGCTGGACGCTGCAACTCGACGCCGAGAGCCGGTTTCGATCACTGGGCATCGGCGTGACCACGCGCTACGTGTCGCTGCTGCTGCGCAGCCGGTCGCTGGCGGTGGGCGAATCGGCGGCGCTGGGCTGGCAGGCGTCGCTGCACTGGCCGTTCTGAGCGCCCGCGCTGACTCGATCAGCCGCGATCAAGCACCAGCAAGCGCCAGCAACCGCCAGCAACCGCCATCCATCACCCTGCGCCGCCATCAAGCGCGCTGAAGGTCCAGCAGCATCGCGTCGCCATAGCTGAAGAAGCGATAACGCGATTCAATGGCGTGGCGGTACAGCGCCCGCGCGTGGGCATGGCCGGCAAAAGCCGACACCAGCATCAGCAGCGTGCTCTTGGGCAGGTGAAAGTTGGTGATCAGCCGGTCGACGACGCGAAACTCGAAGCCCGGCGTGATGAAGATGCAAGTCTCGCGCGCGCCGGCCACCAAGGTGCCGCCGGAGGGGGCCGAAAAGACCGCCGCCGATTCCAGCGCCCGCAGCGTGGTGGTGCCGGCGGCGACGATGCGGCCACCGGCAGCGCGGGTGGCCGCAATCGCCGCCACGGTGGCCTCGCCGATCTCGTACCACTCGCTGTGCATCTGGTGCTCGGCCAAGACCTCGCTGCGCACCGGCTGGAAAGTGCCGGCGCCCACGTGCAGCGTGACCGGCACCCGGCCCACCCCACGCGCGGCCAGTGCGGCCAGCACCGCCTCGTCAAAGTGCAGCGACGCGGTGGGCGCGGCCACCGCGCCAGGGCGCTGCGCAAACACGGTCTGGTAGCGGCTGACATCGTCGGCGGCGTCGTCATGGGTGATGTAAGGCGGCAGCGGCACGTGGCCAAAGGCCTCCAGCAGCGCCAGCGGCTCGCCCGGGAAGCGCAGGTGAAACAAGTCGCCGTCGGGCCCGGCGCGGCCCAGCACCTCGGCCTCGAAGGCGCCGCGGGCAAAGCTGACCAGGCTGCCGACACGCGGCGATTTGCTGGCCCGCAGGTGGGCCCAGACCTCGTGGTTCGGCAGCACCCGCTCGATCAGCGCTTCGACCGCGCCGCCGGTGGGCTTTTCGCCGAACAGCCGCGCCTTGATCACCCGGGTGTCGTTGAACACCAGCAGGTCACCGGGCTGCAGCAGCGCCGGCAGGTCGCGGAACACCCGGTCCACCGGCAGCGCGCCGGTGCCGTCGAGCAGGCGCGAGGCGCTGCGCTCGGCGGCCGGGTGCTGGGCGATCAGCTCGGCGGGCAGCTCGAAATCAAAGTCAGTCAGCGTGTAGGGCGGGGGGTTGGGGCGCATGGGGTTCGGGTAAGTAGCTGCCAGAAGACTAGCTCAGCGGCGCGTTGGTTCCATCGCGTCTGCCGTCGCTGGCCTGGCGGGCTGGGACAGGCGGCTTGGATCAGGGCCGGTGGGCGCCGCTGGCCGGGCTGGGTGCCGGTGGTGGCTGTGCTGTCGGTGCTGTCGGCGGTGCCGGTGGCGGCGGTGCTGCCGGTGGCGCCGCTGGTACCGGTGAAGGCCCCGCAGCGGGCAGCGCCGGCCTGGCGGCCGATGCTGCCTCGGCCGGTGGGGTCGCTTCGTCCAGCCCCACGCCCGCCACAAAGCTGCCGTCGGCCCACTCGCTGTAGACCCAGTCGTCGTTGAGCCGCAGCACGCCCTCGGGCGGCTCGGAGGGCGGTGCCACCGCCACGCCCTTGAGCGCCTGCGCCATGTAATCGATCCACACCGGCAGCGCCAGGCCGCCACCCGATTCGCGGCTGCCCAGGCTTTGCGGCTCGTCATGGCCCAGCCAGACCACCGCCACCAGGCCGCCAGCGGGGCCGGCCTGGAATCCGGCAAACCAGGCGTCGACCGCGTCGTTGGTGGTGCCGGTCTTGCCGTACAAGTCGCCGCGGCCCAGCTGGCCCTGGGCGCGGGCGGCGGTGCCGTAGCGGGTGACGTCGTTCAGCAAGCTGTTGGTGATGAACACGTTGCGCGCCGGCACCACGCGCAGCGCCTCGTCGCGCGCGGCTGCGGCCGGGGCCTCGAACACCACCTGGCCGCGGGCGTCGGTGATGCGCTGGATCACCACCGGGCTCACCGGCCAGCCGCCGTTGGCCAGCACGCCGTAGGCCCGCGCCAGCTGCATTGGCGTGGCGCTGCCGGCGCCCAGCGCCAGCGTCAGGTTGGCCGGCAGTGTGGCCGGCGCAAAGCCGAAGCGCTCGGCCCAGGCCCGCGCGTCGTTCAGGCCCACCTGCTGCAGCACACGGATGCTGACCAGGTTTTTTGAGCGCGTCAGCGCCTGGCGCAGCGTGATCGGGCCGTCGAACTCGCCGTCGCTGTTCTGCGGCTGCCAGCCGTCGGGCGAGGTGTAGGGCGCGTCGTTGATCAGCGTGGCCGGCATCACGCCTTGCTCCAGCGCGGCCGAATAGAGAAAGGGCTTGAAGCTGGAGCCCGGCTGGCGCTGCGCCTGCGTGACATGGTTGAAGGGCTGGCGGCTGAAGTCGAAACCGCCGACCAACGCGCGCACCTGGCCGCTGACCGGGTCGAGCGCGACCAGGCCGGCCTGCACCTCGGGCCACTGCACCACGGCCCAGCCGGCGGGGTTCGCGTTGCTGGCGGCGACCGGGGCGGACGCGCCGGCCCCCGCCGCCGCCGCACCGCCACGGCCGCGCAGCTGAACCACGCGCAGCACGGCGCCGCGCCGCAGCGCCAGATCGGCCGGCGCACGCGCGGCCAGGCCGGGCAGCGCCACGCGCAGGCCGTCGCCGCGCAAGCTCACCCGCTCGCCGGTGGCCAACTGGGCCAGCACTTCCTTGGGGCCGGCCTGCAGCACGATGGCCAGCCGCAGGTCTTCGTCGTCGCGGTAGTCCTTCAGCGCCTGTGCGACAGCGGCTTCAAGCTCGGGGCTGTCATCGGCATGGCGGTCGGCCGGCAGGACCTCAAAACCTTCGGGGCCACGCCAGGGCTGGCGGGCGTCGTAGGCCAGCACACCCTTGCGCACGGCGGCCCAGGCCGCCTGCTGGTCAGCCGCGCGCAGTGTGGTGACCACCCGCAGGCCTTGCGAATAAGCGTCGGTGCCAAAACGCTCGACGACCAGGCGGCGCGCCATCTCGGCCACGTGTTCGGCATGCAGGGTCTGGCTGCTGGGGCTGCGCAGCTTGAGCAGCTCGGCCCGCGCGCTGGCCTGTTGGACGGGCGTGATCGCGCCGGTGGCCACCATGCGCGCCAGCACCAGGCGCTGGCGCCGGGTGGCGCGCTCCAGGTTGGTCAGCGGGTTGGCGTAGTGCGGGTTCTGCGGCAGGCCGGCCAGCATCGCCGCCTCGGCCAGGCTCAGCGCGGCCAGCGGTTTGCCGAAATAGGCGTCGGCGGCAGCGGCAAAACCGTAGCTGCGCTGGCCCAGGTAAATCTGGTTCATGTACAGCTCGAGGATCTGCGGCTTGCTCAGCTGGCGCTCGATCTCCAGCGCCAGCAGCGCCTCCTTGATCTTGCGCTCGGGCGTGAAGCGCTGCGACAGGAAGAAGGTGCGCGCCACCTGCTGGGTGATGGTCGACGCGCCCTGGCGCAGGCCGCCGCTGAACTGCGCGGCCACCGCGCGGGCCAGGGCCAACAGGTCGATGCCGCGGTGCTCGTAGAAGCGCGCGTCTTCGACCGCCAACACGGCCTGCTGCAGCAGCAGCGGGATCTGGGCGATGGCCACGAACTGCCGACGCTCGGTGCCGAACTGCGCGATCTCGACGCCGTCGGCGGTGAACACCTGCAGCGGCTGGCGCGGCTGGTAGCTGGTGACCGGCGCCAGCGACGGCAGCTGCGGCCCGTACCAGGCCAGCACCGCCACCAGCGCCGCCACCGCCGCCATCAGCGTGCCGATGCCGGCCAGCAACAGCCGGCGCTTCAGCGGGCGGTTCGGGTGGTCGGCAGTGGGCATGGCGGCTGGGGGCAGAGGTGCTGGCTCGGGCAAGGGTTGATCGGCCATAAAAAAAACCGGTGGCCGGCCGGCGGCTGGCCGCTTGGCGCTTGCCCACGGCGGCCGATTATCAGCAGCGCGCGGGCGCGCTGGCTCATCCTTCAGAATCGTCGCCATGCCAGCGGCGCCAACCGACCACCCGACCTGCCTGCCTGAGCCGCCGGCACAGCCCTTGGTGCCGGTCCAGCCGGCGCCCGCAACCTCTCCCGCACCGGCGCCGACGCCGAAGTCGGGCCCCCAGCGGGCGATGGAAAAACTGGGCCTGCGCCGTGACATCGACCTGGCCTTGCATCTGCCGCTGCGCTACGAGGACGAAACCCGGGTCACGCTGATCGCCGACGCGCCTGACGGCGAGCCGGTGCAAGTGGAAGGCACGGTGCGCGAAGCGCGCATCGAGGCGCGTGGCCGGCGCCAGCTGGTGGTGCAGCTCGCCGACATCCACGACGCCAGCCAGTCGCTGTTGCTGCGCTTCCTGCACTTCTACCCCAGCCACCAGAAGGCCTTTGCGGTCGGCGCTCGGGTGCGGGTGCGCGGCGAGGTGCGCCACGGATTTTTCGGCCGCGAGATGGTGCACCCGAGCTTCAAGGCGGTTGACGAGCAGACCCCATTGGCCAGCGTGCTGACCCCCATCTACCCGACCAGCGCCCAGCTGCCGCAGGCCTATTTGCGCAAGGCCGTGACCGCCGCGCTGGCCCGGGCACCGCTGGGCGAGCTGCTGCCGGCCGGCACGGTGCCGGCCGGCTTGCCGACGCTGCGCGAGGCGCTGCAGTGGCTGCACCAGCCCGGCGCCGGGGTGTCGTTGGCCGCGCTGGAGGACCACAGCCACCCGGCCTGGCAGCGGTTGAAGTTTGACGAGCTGCTGGCGCAGCAGTTGTCGCAACTGACCGCCCAGCGTGAACGGGCCCAGCAACGCGCGCCGCGGCTGCGGGCCCGGCCTGGCGGCCTGGTCGAACAGCTGCTGGCGGTCCTGCCATTCCAGCTGACGGCCGCGCAACGGCGCGTTGGCGAGGAGATCGCTGCCGACCTGGGCCGGCCGGCGGTGAAGCTCCGCGCGAACGCCAACGGCAAGGCCAACGAGCCCTGTGCCGATGCCGACACGGATGCCGATGCCGATGCGGCCGTGCCGATGCACCGGCTGCTGCAGGGCGACGTGGGTTCGGGCAAGACCGTGGTCGCCGCGCTGGCCGCCGTGGTGGCCATCGACGCCGGCTGGCAATGTGCGCTGATGGCGCCCACCGAGCTGCTGGCCGAGCAGCACTTTCGCAAGCTGGTGTTGTGGTTGGAGCCCTTGCTGGCCGAACGTGGCCACACCATCGCCTGGCTGACTGGCAGCCGCAAGGGCCGTGGCCGGCGGCAGATGGTCGAGCGGGTGGCCTCGGGCGAGGCCGCGCTGGTGGTCGGCACCCACGCGGTGATCCAGCACGACGTGCATTTCGTCCGGCTGGGCCTGGCCGTGATCGACGAGCAGCACCGCTTCGGCGTCGCCCAGCGGCTGGCGCTGCGCGGCAAGCTGGCCCACCAGGGCCTGGAGCCGCACCTGCTGATGATGACCGCCACGCCGATCCCGCGCACGCTGGCGATGAGCTACTACGCCGACCTCGACGTCAGCACCCTCGACGAGCTGCCGCCCGGCCGCACGCCGGTGTTGACCAAGGTCTTTGCCGACGAGCGCCGCGTCCAGGTGGTCGAACGCATCGCCGCCGAGGTCGCCCGCGGCCGGCAGGTCTACTGGGTCTGCCCGCTGATTGAAGAGAGCGAGCATGTCGATCTGCAGAACGCCACCGCAACCCATGCCCAGCTGAGCGCGGCGCTGCCCGGCGTGGTGGTCGGCTTGCTGCATGGCCGCCTGCCGGCGGCCGAGAAAGCCGCGGTGATGGCCCAGTTTGCTGGCGACCAGATCGCCGTGCTGGTGGCCACCACGGTGATCGAGGTCGGCGTGGACGTGCCCAACGCCAGCCTGATGGTGATCGAGCATGCCGAGCGCTTCGGCCTCAGCCAGCTGCACCAGCTGCGCGGCCGGGTCGGCCGCGGCGCGGTGGCCAGCGTCTGCGTGCTGCTCTACCAGAGCCCGTTGTCACTGACCGGCAAAGACCGGCTGCGCGCGATGGCCGAGACCACCGACGGTTTCGAGATCGCGCGGCGCGACCTGGCGCTGCGCGGCCCCGGTGAATTCATGGGTGCGCGCCAGAGCGGTGATGCGCTGCTGCGTTTTGCCGACCTGGCCGAGGATGCGCCGCTGCTGCTGCAGGCCCGCGCGGCTGCCGCCGGGCTGCTGAGCCGCCACGGGGATGCCGCACGTGCGCATGTGGCGCGCTGGCTGGACACGCGGGCCGACTACCTGAAGGCCTGAACAAAACGGCGCACCCGCTGCCGCCCGGGGTCGGGTCGGGCACCACCACCGGCAGATCGCGTCCCTGATCACACGCGCTGGCAGAGCCGCGCGGCACGGCCTTGACTGGTCTCGTGTCGCAGCGGGACAGCCCGGGGGCTGGCTAGCCGTGGTCGCCCCCGCGAGTGGGGGATTTATTTTGTTGCTATTTGCACTTAGTGTCGTCACACATCGTGTTTGCGCAGTGGGCGGGACAGCGTGGTCGATTGCCCGGGCTTGGCGCCCGGGTTTTTCATGGGTCTGCGGCAGGTTCGCCGACCTGCCTGCGCCAGCTGCCGTTCATGAAACCGTGCGTATCGTCCGTCAACCGCGTCCCAGGAGTTTCCATGCAAGCAGTGAATCGGCGCCTTTGCGCCTGTGCGGCGATTGCCGGCGCCTTTCTGCTGCCAGCCGCGCAGGCAGCCATCATCAACTTCGAGAACCTGGCCCTGACCGGCCTGTACTTGGCCGGCGAAAGCTTTGAACAAACGGGCTACCGCATGACAGTCGACTTCGACGCCGGCTTGGTCGACGTCGCCGCCGCGCTGGGCAGTGCCGCACCGACCGGCAACGCCACGCAGTTCTACTCACAGCTCAACGAAGGTGGCCTGTTCGTCCAGCGCAGCAACGGCGGCCTGTTCAGCCTGAACGGCTTCGACGCCGCCTTCGTGCCGCTGACCCCGGCCGCCTCCGGCACGACCGTGATCGCGGCCGTCGGCTGGACCGCTGGCAACCTGACTGCCAACTTCGACTTCGGTGTCGCCTGGCTGTTTGACCGCAGTTTCGCCAGTTACAACGACCCGATCGAC
>JAYVDE010000419.1:0-4449 GCA_043749575.1 Burkholderiaceae bacterium
GGAAGCTGGCCAGGTCGGCCAACTCGGGCGGTCGGCCGACCCGGCCGGTCGGGTTCAAGGGCGCGCGGGCCGCGCTGGCGCCGCGCTCGCCGGGGTTCAACTGGCGGTTAGAGCCTTCAGTCGGGAAGGGCCCCGGCGCAATCGCCACCAGCCGGATACCCTGCGACCCCCATTCGACCGCCAGGCTGCGGGTCATCGCCAGCAGGCCGGCCTTGGCCATCGCCGAGGGCACGGTGTAGGCGCGGCCGGTGAGGGTGGAGGTCGACAGGATGCTCAACACCGTGCCGGGCCGGCCGCTGGCGATCCAGCGCTTGCCCAAGGCCAGCGTGGCGTACATCGCGCCGTGCAAAGTGGTCGCCAGGATCGCGTCGGCCGCCCGCGCCGACAGGGTCTCGCTGCGGGCGATGAAACTGGCCGCGGCGTTGTTGACCAGCACGTCGATCGGCGCCTCGGCCCAGCTGCGGTCAACCATCGCCTCGACCGCGCCGGCATCACGCACGTCGCAGACCGCCGTGCTCACGCTGGCCGCATGGTCGGCGCGCAAGGCCGCTGCGGTGGCCTCCAGCACCTCGGCGCGGCGCCCGCACAGCAGCAGCGACGCACCCAGGCTGGCAAAACGCGCGGCCATCGCCGCACCCAGGCCACTCCCACCCCCGGTGATCAGGATGCGCTTGCCGGCCAGCAGATCGGTTTGGAACATGGCGCTGCTGCTGCTCGCCACGCTACTCGCCCTTGAAGACGGGTTCGCGCCGCGCCGCCATCGCCGCCACACCTTCGAGGAAGTCGGTGGTCTTGTACTGCGCGTTCTGGGCGGCACTCTCGCGCGCCACGGCCAGCCGGATCTGCTCGACTAAGCCAACCCGCAAGGTGGCGCGGGTGGCTTGCACCGCCAGCGGCGCCGAGATGGCGATCTCGCGCGCCAGCTTGGCGGCCTCGGCGCGCACCTGCGCCTGCGCCACCAGCAGGTCGGCCAGGCCGATCGCCACCGCTTCGTCGCCAGCGATGCGCCGGCCGGTGTAGAACAGCAGCGCGGCCTTCTGCACGCCCACCAGGCGCGGCAGCGTGACCGACAGGCCGAAGCCCGGGTGGAAGCCCAGCCGGTTGAAGTTGGCCGAGAACTTGGCCTCGGCGCAGGTGACGCGGAAATCGGCCACCAGCGCCAGCCCCAAGCCACCGCCCACCGCCGACCCGTGCACCGCCGCCACCACCGGCTTGCTGCAAGCGAACAAGCGGATCGCCTCGTCGTAGATCGGGTTCAAAGCGCGCGGGCTGCGCTGCGCCGGTGTCGCCTCGCGATTGCTGAAGTCGGCGCCGGCGCAAAAGGCCGTGCCCCGCGCCGCCAGCACGATGGCGTGGCAGCGCCGGTCGGCCTCCAGATCCTCGAAGGCGTCGGCCAGCTGGCGAATCAGCGGGATCGAGAAGAAGTTGTGCGGCGGCTTGTTGATCTCGACCGTGGCCACCGGGCCGTCGAAGGAGATGATCACGTCGCTGGCCTGGTCGCTGGGCTTGTCACTCATGGGCGTGCTTTCTTGGAAGATGTCGGAAGGGCGGTCGCAAGGACCGTCAGAACTGCTTGCGCGTCACGCCGGGCCAGAAACCAGCGGCCCGGGCGGTGATGGCGGCGCGGCCCAGTTCGGCGGCCCACATCGCATCGGTGCCGAACTCCTCGCGCCAGGCCCACAAGCGGCGGGTGGCGAAGTGCAGCGGGTGTTCGTGGGTGAAGCCGATGGCGCCATGCACCTGGTGCACGATGCCCGCGCCGCGGCTGGCCGCCTCGCCGGCACGCACCTTGGCCACCGCGGCGCTGAACGGCGTGGCGCTGCAATCGCCGGACTGAACGCTGGGCGCGTCGGCAGCGGCTACCAGCGCGGCGACGCGGGCGGCGGCCACATCACTGGCCATCAGCGCCAGGTTGTGCTGGATCGCCTGGTTCCTGCCGATCGGCTTGCCAAACTGCACCCGCTCACCGGCATAACGCACCGCCTGCTCCAGCGCCGATTCAAGCGCGCCGACCAGCATCGCGCTGCGCGCCACCGCGCCCAGCGTCCAGACCGGCTGTTGCAGCGTGATGGGGCAGGGCGCTATCGCTTGCAGCTTGGCCTGCTGCAGCAGCAGCGTGTCCGACGGCAGGCCAGCATGGTTGACCTGCGGCTGCAGCGTGACGCCGGCAGCGCCTCGCAACGGCAGCAGCGCCAGCCGACCATCGGCCAACGAGACCAGCGCGGCGCTGGCGTGGCGGGCCCAGGGCACGGCATGCGCGGTGCCGCTGAGCGTGGGCGCATCGGCCGGGCCGTCGACTTGCAGCGTGTTGCCCTGGCCTTGTTCGATCAGCGTCAGCGGGCCTGCCGCCAAATCAGGCAAGTCGAAACCCGCCATCGAGCCGAGCATCGCCGCGACCAGGGTCTCGGCCAGCGGCAGCGGCACCTGCCAGTAGCCGATGCCCCGCAGCACCGGGTAGGCGTCGATCCAGCGCTGGCCAAAACCACCGGCGGCCTCGCTGGCCAGCAGCAGCGGAAAGCCGCTTTCCACCACATGGCGCCACAAGCCGGCGTCAAGTTCACCGGCCTCGGCGCGCAGCCGCAAGGCCTTGTCGACCTGCTCGGAGAACAGGCGCTTGGCGCTGTCCTCGATCATGCTGTCGTTCATGCCCGTTTCCGAAAAAGTGTTCATCGCAGGTCCATCCCCTTGGCAACCATGCCGCGCAGGATTTCGCGCGTGCCGCCGCGCAGCGAGAACGAGGGCACCGCCAGCGCGGTGTAGCGCATCGCCTGGGCCAGCGTCGAGTCGGGCGCGACCCGGCCGCCGAACAAATCGTGCGCCAGGTCGGGCATGGCTTGCTCGACCAGCGCGCCCTGGTCTTTGACCAGCGCGGCGGCCAGTGCCGGGTTTTCGCCGCGCGCCAACATGCCGGCCACGCCCAGCGACATCTGCCGCAGCGTGCCGTACTGCGCCACCACGCGGCCCAGTGCCACCGCGTGGCGCGGGTCGTTGGGGTCGGCTGCGTCCAGCATCTCCAGCAGCAACTGCGAGCTGCTGAGGTAGCGCTCGGGCCCGCTGCGCTCGAAGGCCAGCTCGGCGCCCACTTGCTGCCAGCCCTGGCCCTCGGCGCCGATCAGGTTTTCGTTCGGCACGAACACGTCGTCGAAAGTGACTTCGTTGAAATCGTGCTCGCCCAGCTGGTTGATGATCGGCCGCACGGTGAGGCCCGGTGTCCGCATGTCGACCAGGAACTGCGACATGCCGCCATGGCGGTTTTCGCTGCGCTCACCGGTACGAACCAGCGCAATCATGAAGTGCGCCCGGTGCGCGCCCGAGGTCCACAGCTTGCGGCCGTTGATGACCCAGCCTTGGCCATTTTTGTCGATTCGGCGATCAGCCCGGCTGCGGATCGACGCCAGGTCGGAGCCCGAATCAGGCTCGCTCATGCCGATGCAGAAAAACGCCTCGCCGCGGGCGATCAGCGGCACGATGCGCGGCGCCAGCGTGTCGGGGGCGTAGCGCATCAGCAGCGGGCCGCTCTGGCGGTCGGCGACCCAGTGCGCGGCCACCGGCGCACCGGCGGCCAGCATCTCTTCGAGCACCACGTAGCGCTCCAGCGGCGAGCGCTCATGGCCGCCATAGCGTTTGGGCCAGGTCATGCCGATCCAGCCCCGCTGGCCCAGCTTGCGGCTGAATTCGGCGTCGACGCCCGACCAGTTGCGGCAGCGCTGCAGCGGCGGGATGTGGCCAATAGCCTCGGCCAGGAAAGCGCGCACCTCGGCGCGCAGCGCGTCACATTCGGGCGGCAAGCTGCCGGGTTCAATCGTCAGGCCCTGCATCGTTGGATCTCCTGTTCGGGAAGGGTCATTCTGGATGGTAATTTGTTTGCTGAGCAACAAACATATGGGTAAGTCTCTACCCCGCACAAGCCCATGGCCTATCCCGCAGAACCCTCCGATCAGCCTGACCCCACCGATCGCCCGACCGATCGTCCAACCGACGCCACTGATCGCCCCGGCGCCGCGCCCCGCCGCACCGGGCCGTTGGCCGGCGTGCGGGTGCTCGACCTTACCGCCGTCGTGCTGGGCCCGGTGGCGACCCAGATCCTGGGCGACTACGGCGCCGACGTGATCAAGGTCGAGCCGCCCGAGGGCGACATGATGCGAGCCAATGGCGTCTCAAGGGTGAGGGGCTTGAGCTCAATCTTCCTGGCGATCAACCGCAACAAGCGCTCGCTGGCGATCGACTTGAAGCAGCCCGCAGGCATCGCCGCGATCAAGCGCCTGCTGCCCACCGTCGACGTGCTGGTGCACAACATGCGCACCGCCGCGATCGAGCGGCTGGGCCTGGGCTACGACGCCTGCGCGGCGATCAACCCGCGCTTGCTGTACTGCGTGGCCACCGGCTTTGGCGAGGCCGGGCCCGACGCCGGCAAGCCCGCCTTCGACGACGTGATCCAGGCCGCCTGCG
>JAYVDE010000420.1:0-4422 GCA_043749575.1 Burkholderiaceae bacterium
GTCTTCAATCGGTTTCTCAAGCAGTTCTCCAGTGGGTTTGCGGGGCTCAGACGGTGGCCGGCCGGGGCGCGGGCGGCGCCCTTACCCGCTGGCAACCAAGCGCCCTGCGCCTGATGATCCCGCTGCAAGCGCAGGGCCCGGTTGCCCCGGGCGACATCAGGCTGCCAATTTCTGGCGACCGGCCGTGCCGCCGGTCGAGTCGGCATACTTCGGCACCCCACCGAACCTGACCGGACCAGACCAACGATGATCACGCTCTTCGACTGCAGCACCGCCCCCAGCCCGCGCCGCGCCCGCATCTTGCTGGCCGAAAAAGGGGTGCAGCACGAGACCGTGCTGATCGACCTCGTCAAAGGCGAGCAGCTGGGCGCGGCCTACCGGGCCATCAACGCCGGCTGTACCGTGCCGGCGCTGCGGCTGGAAGACGGCAGCCTGCTGACCGACAACGCCGCCATCGCGGCCTATGCCGAAGCCCGCTGGCCCGAGCCGCCGCTGCTGGGCAGCAGCCCGCTGGACAAGGCGCGCATCGCCAGCTGGCACTGGCGGGTCGAGTTCGAGGGCCTGCTGGCGATTGCCGAGGCGCTGCGCAACAGCGCGCCGGCGATGGCCGGGCGGGCGCTGCCGGGCCCGGTCGGCTACCCGCAGATCGCCGAGCTGGCCCAGCGTGGCCTGCTGCGGGTGCAGCATTTCTTCGACACGCTGAACACCGCGCTGGCCGACCGCGAGACGGTGGCCGAGCCCGGTTTCAGCATCGCTGACATCGGCGCCGTGGTGGCGGTGGACTTCGCCCGGGTGGTGCGCATCAAGCCCGGCGAGCAGCATCCGCACCTGCTGCGCTGGCGCGCGGCCATGGCCCGGCGCCCGGCGATGGCGCTGTAGCGGGTTCAGGCCATCCCGCAGCCGCCCGCCAATTTGGCTTTGCCCCACGCCATGCCCGGCTACCTGACCAAGCAAGAAACCATTGCCGTTGCTGGCGCGGCCGACCTGATCATCCGGTCGCTGCTCGACCGCCAGCAGTTTGCCGACCCGCTGGGCGCTGCCGAGCGGCTGGGCATCTCGTCGTCGAACTGGCCGCTGTTCGGCCTGCTTTGGCCGTCGGCGGTGTACTTGGCGGCGCGGCTGGCGCTGCGCCCGCTGCGGGCCGGCGAGCGCATCCTCGAAATCGGCTGCGGCCTGGCGCTGGCCAGCCTGGTCGGCCACCGCCGCGGCGCCGATGTGACGGCCAGTGATTGCCACCCACTGACCGAGGCCTTTCTGCTGGAGAACCTGCGCCTCAACGGCCTGCCGCCGATGAAGTACCGGCGCGGCCAATGGGGCGTGGCGGCAGGCCTGCTGGCCAGCGACG
Organism: Burkholderiaceae bacterium; assembly: GCA_043749575.1. Classification (GTDB taxonomy): domain Bacteria; phylum Pseudomonadota; class Gammaproteobacteria; order Burkholderiales; family Burkholderiaceae_C; genus Pseudaquabacterium. Next base: position 1,346 of record JAYVDE010000420.1, read on the forward strand.
TGCAAGGCACCTTCGACCTGATCATCGGCAGCGACCTGCTCTATGAACGCGATGCCGACGACAGCCTGGCCGCCTTCATCAACCGGCATGCGGCACCGGCAGCCGAGGTCTGGATCGTCGACCCTGACCGCGGCAACCGGTCGGCCTTCAACCGCGCCATGGCCGGGCAGGGTTTCGAGCATCGGCAAGAGCGGCTGAGCGCCTCACTGCCGGCCGGCGCTGGCAGCTTGCCCGGCTACAAGGGCCGGCTGCTGGTGTACTGGCGCGGCGCTGGCGCCGGCTGACAGCGGCCGGCGGGCAAGCGGCCCTGTCAGACCCACACGGCGGCGGCGGTGGCCAGCGCGCTGCTCGCGCCGAAGCCGGCCAGCAGCGCGGCATCACGGCGGTTGCCGTTGGCGGCTTCGCGCCAGGCGCCCAGCAGCAAAGTCAGCACCACGGCGCCCAAAGGCCACAACAGCTCAGGCATGGTGGGCCGGCAAGACGCCGGTGGTGGGTGTTTGCAGCAGGTCGCGCTGCAGCTGCCACTGCTCGATTGCGGCCAGCAGCAGGGTCGATTCACCGTCCGCCAGATGGTCGTCGGCATCGACCACGCAGGTGCACAACTGCAGCACCTGGCGCCGCAGTGCCGGATCGGTGATCTCGGCCAGCAGGCCGAACAGCGTGGCGCTGTCGATTCGGCAGACGTCGGCCCAGCCGCCGCTGGCGCTGGCCAGCAAGTCTTCGCAAAAGCCATGCACGACGCTGTGCAGCTCGGTGCGGGCCAGGCCCAGTTGATGGGCGACGTCCAGCCGGTCGAGCAGATCGAGTTCGGCCTTGCAGAGGTGGCCGTCGGCCAGCAAGGCCATCGCCACGATGCGGCCGGCGGCGTGGGGGCTGTTGGTGGGGAAGGTGCGCATGGGTGCGGTCAAGTCCTTGAGGGGGTTGAGGCTGGCGAGCTCAGTCAAAGATGTCGCTGAGCCAGGACTTCTTGCGGCGGCCCGCCGAATAGCGGTCGCCGTGCTGGCCGCTGTGGTGGCCGCCGTGGTCCGAATCGACGAAATCAGGACGGCGGCCGGGCGGCGGCGCCACATAGGCCGGTGCCGCAACCGCGGTTGGCCCGGCGCGGTCGATCAGCTTGTCGAGCTCGCCGCGGTCCAGCCAGACGCCGCGGCACTGCGGGCAGTAGTCGATCTCGACGCCCTGGCGCTCGCTCATGACCAGGGCGGTGTCGGTGCAGGTGGGACATTTCATACCAATAACTCCTGGCGGCCGGGGCCGCGTCAGTCGTCCGAGCCGCCGAAGCCGAACAGGGCCAGCAGGCTGGTGAACAGGTTGAAGATCGAGACGTACAGGCCCACGGTGGCCAGCACGTAGTTGGTTTCGCCGCCGTTGACGATGCGGCTGGTCTCGAACAGGATCAGACCGGCCGACAGCAAGGCGACCATCGCCGACACCGCCAGGCCCAGCGCCGGCAGCTGAAAGAACATCGCGCCGATGCCCGCCATGATCGCCACCACCATGCCGGCAAACAGAAAGCCGCCCAGGAAGCTGAAGTCGCGCTTGGTGTTCAGCACGTAGGCTGACAGCGCGAGGAAGGTGGCGCCGGTGGCCGCCAGCGCCAGCACGATGGTCTGTGAACCGCCGGGCAATGTCAGCGTCTTGGCCAGCACCGGGCCCAGCGTGTAGCCCATGAAGCCGGTGAGGCCGAACACCGCGGGCAGCGCCCAGCCGCTGTGCTGCAACTTATGCACCGCGTAGAGCAGGCCGAAATAGCCCACCAAGGTGATCACCAAGCCCGGTGAGGGCAGGTTTAGCGCCACGCCAGCGGCGGCAACCGCCGCCGAGAACAGCAGCGTCATCGACAGCAGCGCGTAGGTGTTGCGCAACACGCGCTGCGCCTGGCCGGGGATGAGCGTGCCGGCGCTGCCGCGGTCGACCTCAGACGGGTCGATCTGAGGGTAGGGGAGGGCGGTGGCCGGTCGGTTCGAGGTGTTCGGGTGGTTCATGGTGCGGGATGCTCCAGTGGGGAAGGCTGTGGGCGGTTGCGGCCGTTGCGACGGTGCTTGCTGAGGCCGCGTTGGCAGCTGCGTTGCTGCGCCCGGCGGGCCGGCCGGTCAGCGGTCGAACTCAGGCGCTGGCAGGCCGACCGGGCGGGCTGCGGTGCGGCTGGTTCTGGCGCCGCGGTCCGGCCGGCTTCGGTTCAGCTGGCGCCGCAACACCTGGGCGGCGCGGGTCAGCGCATCGTCGATCGCGGTGCGCCAGTCGTGTGACGCCGCGGTGATGACCACGTTGTCGCCGCCATCGGTCTTCAACTCGACCTGACATTGTTTGTCGACGCCGCCCCGCGGGCCGTTGACGTCCGACAGCCGCAGCCTGGCGCGCGCCACCAGCCTGCCAAGCCGGCGCAACACGAACTTCAGGCGGCCTAGCGCCAGATCACGCAAAGGCGCTGCCTGAGGCTCACGGGTTTCGAAGATCACTTGCATGTTGGCACTCCATCGGTTGAGGGAGCTTGGATGATGGCCGCACTGACTGTCCTGAAAAAGCAGAAAATCATTTACTAATTATTCGTAAAAACCGAAACATGAGCCTGAACTTCAGCTACCGCCACCTCTATTACTTCTGGGTCGTCGCCAAGGAAGGCGGCATGGCCCGTGCCGCGCTTAGGCTGGGCATGGCAGTGCAGACCGTCAGCACCCAGGTGCGTGAGCTGGAAAAATCACTGGGCCAGTCGCTGCTCAAGCCCGCCGGCCGTGGCCTGGCGCTGACCGAGGCCGGCCGCGCCGCGCTGCGCCAGGCCGACCAGATCTTCGCGCTGGGCGAGCAACTGCCGGGGCTGGTGCGCGATGCCGTCAGCGCGCCGCAAGTGCGGCTGGCGGTGGGCATCTCCGAGGGCCTGCCCAAGCTGGCGGTGCGCCGCCTGCTGCAGCCGGTGATGGACACGCCCCAGCTGCGCCTGCTGTGCCACGAGGACGAGTTCGACGGCCTGCTGGCCGACCTGGCGCTGCACCGGCTGGATGTCGTGCTGGCCGACCGCGCGGCGGCGCCCAACCGCAACCTGAAGGTCTACAACCATTCGCTGGGCATGTCGCCGCTGG
>JAYVDE010000421.1:0-11566 GCA_043749575.1 Burkholderiaceae bacterium
GTCCGGCCACGACTACCTCTACAACGTGCAGCGGCTGCTGAAGAAGTTCAACACCGCGGCCACGCTGGTGCCGCAGCCGGTGGTGCGTGCGGCGGCCACGAAGTCGCGGCTGGGCGTGTTGTATTTCGGCAGCACCGCGGCCGCCATGGACGAGGCGCTGGAGGTGCTGGCGGGCGCGGGCATCCATCTCGATGCGATGCGGCTGCGGGCCTTCCCGTTTCCGCCCAGCGTGGCCGAGTTCATCCACCACCACGACCACGTGTTTGTCGTCGAGCAGAACCGCGACGCCCAGATGCGCATGTTGCTGATCAACGAGCTGGAGATCGACCCGGCCTGGCTGATCAAGGTGCTGCACTACGACGGCACGCCGATCACCGCCCGCTACATCACCCAGGCCATCACCGACCATGTGCATGCGCTGGCGGTGGCGCCGCGCCGGGAGCGCATCAAGTCATGAAGCCCCCACGCTCACTTCGTTCGCTGCCCCCCGAGGGGGCGCGGGTCACCCTTGGGGCGGCCCGGCGGGAGACCCGATGACCTACATCACCAAACCCTCGCTGCACCACCCCTCGCTGACCCGCAACAAGGTCGGCTTCACCCGCCGCGACTACGAAGGCAAGGTCAGCACGCTGTGCGCGGGCTGCGGCCACGATTCGATCTCGGCGGCCATCGTGATGGCCTGCTGGTCGCTCGACATCGCGCCGCACCGCGTCGCCAAGCTGTCGGGCATCGGCTGCAGCAGCAAGACCCCCGACTACTTCCTGGGCGCCAGCCACGGTTTCAACACCGTGCACGGCCGCATGCCCAGCGTGCTGACCGGCGCCAACCTGGCCAACCGCGAACTGCTGTACCTGGGCGTCTCGGGCGACGGCGATTCGGCCTCGATCGGCCTGGGCCAGTTTGCCCACGCCATGCGACGCGGCGTGCGCATGGTCTACATCGTCGAGAACAACGGCGTCTACGGCCTGACCAAGGGCCAGTTCTCAGCCACCGCTGATCGCGGCAGCAAGAGCAAGAAGGGCGCGGTCAACAACGACAACCCGGTTGACTTGGTGAGCATGGCGCTGCAGCTGGGCGCCACTTACGTAGCGCGTGGTTTCTCGGGCGACAAGGGCCAGCTGGTGCCCTTGATCGAAGGCGCCATTCGCCATGGCGGCGCGGCGTTCATCGACGTCATCAGCCCTTGCGTGGCCTTCAACAACCACGCCGGCAGCACCCGCAGTTACGACCATGTTCGCGAGCACAACGACGCCGTCAGCCGCATCGACTTCATCGACCTGGCGCCCGAGATCCATGCCGAGCCGCTGCCCGGCGACGTGATCTTGCTGCCCCAGCCCGACGGCAGCCAGATGCGGCTGCGCAAGCTGCATGCCGACCACGATCCGACCAATCGCATCACCGCGATGAACCATGTGCAGTCGCTGCAGGCGCTGGGCGAAGTGGTGACCGGCTTGCTCTATGTCGACCCGCAGGCCGGCGATCTGCACACCGCCCTGAACACGGTGGCGCGGCCGTTGAATTCGCTGGGCGCGGCCGAGTTGTGCCCGGGTTCGGCGGCGCTGGATCGGCTGAACGCCTCGTTGCGCTAGGGATTTTCTAGCCCGTCGCTAGCCCGCCGCTAGCCCGCAGCGTGGCGGCCAAGGACGGCCCGCAGCAGACCGTTCGCCGTGTCAGCGCGAGCCAACGCACCACTTGTGCGACGGCACTGGGCTGTGCAGTTTGATCAGAACGGGCACCTGCCGCAGGCCAAACCAGCGCCCATGATTTGGATAGGGGATATGCCCTCCAAGGGCAAAGTCATGGCCGCCGGATGTCAGCCACCTCGGCTGCCGTGAAGTGGCTGAGGCAGACGCACCTGCCGCTGGCCTGATTGCCGCCCACCGCCCACAGGCCGGGCACAACACCCGCAACGGCGGGTTCCAGCGCCAGCACAAACGCCACATGGTTGACGATGGCGCTGCCGGCCAGCTTGAGGGTCACCACATCGCCAAGCTGGGCAGCGGCGCCAATGACCCCAGCGCCGGCCTCAGCCACCGCCCGGCCCCAGGCCCGGTTGGCCGGATTGGGCGGAACGGTGGTGCCGCTCCAGTTGGCCGCCAGCAGCGCCGCGTTGCCGGTCGGTGGCGGCAGGCAGGGCGGCACCGGGCCGATCACCAGCTGGGGCAGCAAACTGTTGTGCCGGTTCAAAACCCAGCCCACGAATGCCGCGCACCACGCCGTGGCATCGCCGCCGCTGACCGGGCTGCCTGCAGCGCTGTCCAGGTACTCCATCACCCTGGGGTTGCTGTCGGCCCGTGTCGGCTTGTTGGCCTCCACCTGACCCAACTCACCCAGCGCCCAATCCAGCCAGGCTGCGTTGTTGTAGCGGCCCAATGCCGCAGCCGGCGTGCCGATGAACGACAGGATTTCACTCATCAGGTCATGGCTCAGCACCGACAGCGCCGCCGGATCGTTGCGCGCCAGCCTGACGACGGGGCGGTCTTGCGGCGCCACTGGCGGGCCGGGCGGCACCCTCACCGACTCGCACTTGTAGCGGTACAGCACCGCCAGCGCCCGCAGGTCGGCGGTGTACTTGGTTTCCAGCGGGTCGATGCGGCCGTCGAAGCCCAGCATCGCCTGCAGGTTCTTCACCAGCGCTTGCCCATTGGCATGCACCTGGCCCAACACCGGCAGGCTGTCGGACCGGGTGACGGTCACGCCGGTGGGGCTGCGGCCGACGATGTGGTCATACAGCAGGAAGCTCAACTCGTCAGTGGCCGTCAAACCCTGGTTGCGGGTGTAGCCAGCGATGGCCGTGCGGGTGGGCCCGTCCAGCACACCGGTGGCAGTGACGCCCAGCTGGCGCTGCACGGCCACGATGTCGGCGGGGATCAGTTGCTCCTCAAAACCGTTGCGCGCCAGGTTAAACGGCGCAGTGCCGCTGGCACCCACCGGGCCGCTGGGCGCAATCGGTGACGCGCCCTGGCCGCGTTGCTTGTCGTCTTCGGCATCGCGCTTGCGGCCGGCGGCGCGCAGATTGACGACCTTGCCCAGCACATCAAACCAGAACGGCGCGCCCAGGGCGATGAAGAAGGCGCTGACGGCGCAGCCCAGCAGCCACGGCAAGATGATCCAAGGACTTTCGGCCTCCAACCGCATCGCATCGATGCCGAGCCGCTCATTTCGCGCCAGCTCGGTGCTGCCACAAACGCTTCGGGTCAACCAGCCGGGTGCTGCCAGCGCCGTGTCTTTTTTCACTGACAGGACCGTGCAGAACTGCTGGTGCCGGTTGCTGCCGAAATGGCCGATTGGCAACCGTACTTGGCCCAGAGAGCCTCGCGCCACACAGGTTTGCAGGCTGTCGCGGGAAGCGTCGGGCTGCTCGGAGCAGTCTCTAAACAGCTCAGGGTTGAACTGAAACGTCCGCTTGATCGAGAAACTGGGGCGCTGGTTCTCGATCATTGCCAGCAACGCCGATTTGGAGGATTCCAACGCCACCGCGGCCTCTTGCACCAGCGTGCGTACGTCCGGCTCACTGCTGACGACGATGGCCGAGCGGACCCAAACGGAGACGTCGCTCAGACATTTGTAGGCTTTTGTCAAAGCCTTGCCGGGTTTGTCTTGTTCGACCTGCTGGTGCTCGATGTACGCCAACAATTGTGGCAGGCCGAGCAGCCACGTCGTGGGGTTGCTGCGGAACTCGATCTTGTCGCCAGGCTGGATCGCGGTGGCGGTGATCTCGTCGCAGAAATTTGCTGGCTGCGCTTTGTTTTCCACCTTGCTTCGCGATGTGGCGGTCTTGCCTTGACCATCGCCCGAGGCGGCGCTCGCAGTGGCGGCCGTAACCGTCAACGGCTGCTGGTTCGGCCGGTAGTTGGCCAAGCTCGCATCCTTGAAAAACGCCTGGTTCAGTCGCGTGATCGCCTCGACCAATTTGGCCGCCACGCGCACTTCGGGCTTGTCGCTGGCCGCAACCGCGGCCGCCGCCGCGTTGCTGCCGGCAGTCGCAGTGGGCGCCGGCACACCGCCCGGGAACAAGGTGTTCACCCGCTCGGCCAGGCTGGCCAAGCTGCGGCGCAGGTCGGGGTCGGACGACAACCGGTCGGCGATGAAAAAGCTGTCCACATTGAGCAGCGCTGCCAGCGCAAAGCTCAAGCCGAGTGACCAGTTCTGGCTGCGGCGCTGGTACCAGCCCTCAGACCGGTCGCCGATGTGCGAGAACCAGCGGGCGATCTCGGCTTCGAAGCCCGGCCAATCGACCTCGCGCCCGGTCAGTAGACCGCGCAGGGTGCGCCACGTTCTGGCGTCGCCCATGCCCGACGCGGCACCGGAACCGGGTGCCCGGTCACTGACAAAGGCGGTGGGTGTGGCGTAGCGGCCGGCGGGGTGACCACCTTTCTTGTCGTCGTTCAGTTCGATCAGCAGCACCCGGGCGAACAGCTCGGGCGGGATCGACGACGGGCCCGTGGTCTGGGCCACTTTCCCCTGCTTTTCACTGGCCGCAGCGTCGCCCAGCGACAGCGCAAAGACCATTGGATTCTTGAATATCGCCTGCTTCAGGTTCTCGTCATGGCCGGTGGCTTCGCGCACCAGCTTGTGCAAATACTTGGGCCGGCCGCGAAACACCTGCCCGGCCAGCACCTCTTGCAGCTTGCTGACCAGCAGCGCCAGCACCAAGTAGACGAGCGCCAACCCCAGCACCACTTCGAGGATTGCGTTGTCCATCCCGGGCTTTCAGTCGATGTCGTTGAAGAACAGGTGGTCGCCGATGACCTTGCGCGGCGTCTTGCCTCGCGCCCAGTAGGCCGGCGGGCGCAAGGTGGCGGCGTAGTAGTGGCGCGACCGGTCGGTGATGTCTTGCAGGCCGCGCTGGATCAGTTCAGCAGCGATCCCCAATGCGGTCTGGTAGGCCGCGTCGGGCTGGCTCGCCACTTGTTTCATGCGCGACAAGTTGGGGTCGCCGGCATTCCAGCAACTGAACTGCTTTGGGTCGAGGCAGACGGCGATGAACGTGGTTTTTTTTCGGTAGCCGGCGTTCTTGCGGTTCTGGATCACGCAGGCCACCGCCCGCATCCCTTCGTCGCCCTGGTTGCGGGCCTCTCCCCACAGGGTGGCGGCCAGCACGGCCTGCTCATCGGCAGCGGTGGCGCCAGTCGGGCCAAATTGCGGTACCGCGACCGGGCCACCAACCGGGGCTGCTGCAGGTGCGCTTGTGGGTGAGGCTGCTGCCGAACCGGGCCCGTCACCGCGCAACCACGGCTGCACCGAGTACCAGGCCAGCACCGGGGCAATCGGGCCGTAGACCGCGTTGGCCTGGTCTTGCGTATCGTCGGGCAGCGCGCCGATGTGCATGCCCATCAGCCGATCATCGCTGTCCCACAGCGCGGCGCCGCTATCACCGCCCTGGGTGGGCTGGCTGGCACGGTAGCCAATGGCGTCGGCCAGAAAATAGTCAGGGTAGCCGGGAGTCAGGCCAGGCAGATCGACAAAACCAGACCAGTACACCATCAGGTGGCCCGGCAATGGCGCGCCGCGCCGCCGCAGGCTGACCGCCATGTTGGCCGTGACCGCACCACCCAGCCCGGCGGGTAGAAAACCGGCTGCGTTGCGCAGCGCAGTGGCGTCGCCCATCGCCACCTCCACCAGCGCCGCGTCCAGGTTGGTGCGCAGCACATCCACGCCGATGGACGGCTGCCAGTCCACCAGACGGCCGATGCGGTTGTGTCCCCGGTCGTCGATATCCAGCGCCTGGTTGACGACGCACTGGGCATCAGGTGCCGCCACATGGCCGCAGGTGAGCAGGTAATTGCGCGCCGGGGCCAACCGGTCTTGCACCAGGCAGGTGGCTGTGCCTGCGATGCGCGGTGCCGCCTGGCGGCACACACCCGGCGCACCCTGGGCCACAGCGCGGGGCGCCCGCACGGCGCGCAGCGCCAGCCGCCCGGCGCCACCGGGCAGCTCGAGCGTGGCAGGCAGCGCACGGCCGGGGATACCGTCGCGCAGCGCCACATGCAAGCACGGCGCGCAGTTCGCGGCGCTGGTGTTGAGGTGATCCGGCAGGGCCAGGCTGAGGCTTTGCACCGCGCCGGGGTGGGCCCAGGCCGGCAGCGCATCGCTGGGCAACCCGGCACGTTGCTGGGCCAGCCCGCGGGCCAGCCAACGGTAGGCGGCATGGGCTTGTTGCAGGGCGGCGGCAGACTGCATGGGCTGGCGGTGGCGGTTCGGGAGGATCAGGGCTGGGCTCGACCGGTGTCAGCGGGCGGCAGGCAGAGGGCTGCTGCTGGGCGTGTTGGCGGGGCCGGTGGTGGTCGTGCTGGTGGTGGTGGTCGTGGTTTTGCCCGGTGTGGCGTCGGTGGCGGGCTTGAGCGCGGCGCTGGAAGCCACCGTGCGCACGGGCACGGGTGGCAGCGTCTCCTTGCAGCCCAGGGCGCGCACCTCGGCGTCCACCCGCGCTGCGCGCAGCGTATGGTCGTCCAGCCAGGCCTGGGCGTTGTCGCGCGCCTGGGCCAGGGGCACGCCTTGCTCGGCGGCAAATTTTTGCAACGCAGGGCGGGTCTTGGCACTGACACCGTTGCGCAGCGCCGCCGGAAACGCCGGATCCAGATCATCGGCGCCGGCCCGGTCGCTCACCGCTTCGCCCTGCGCCTTGGCCATGGCATTGGTGCGGGCCAGCAACTCGGTGGCCACTTTTTCGGGCGCCACCGGCAGCGGCACCTTCTCGGACAACTGGCTTTGGAAGGTCTGCTCGATCGTGACCCATTCGGTGCGCAGCCGCAGACCCGAACTGCGCACCTGGGCCTGCAAGGCCCGCACCGACTCCAGCACCGCCAGGGCAGACTCGAACTGGCGCCGGGTGCGCTGGGCGATGGCGTCGCGCTGGTCCTGACCGACGCTGCCGCCCCGTCCCTGGCCGGCCGCTGTGGCCGCGCGTTGGCGAATCGAATCCAGCGAGGCAGCAGCCGTGGCGGCCACTGGCTCTAGTTCGCCGAGCAATTTCACCCGCCCGCTGCGGAACTTCAACGTCGCCTCGCGCAGGCTGCTGACCACCGCATCCAGCGGGGCGGCATCGAGCCAGCGGCCTGGCGCATCCTGAAGATCAGACTTCAAGTAGAACCAAGTGCTCCAGGCTTGATAAGGGGTTGGCGGCGGCGTTTCGCGGATGTCCGATTGGAGATACAACCAGGTGCCGCTGCGCACGATGGCGCAGTGAAGCTCACCGGCCGCGCGCAGGTAGTGACGCTCGCGGTCGGCCACGCCCGAGTTGACGAATCCGTACAGCCCGGCCGCTACCGCCGCCGGCGCCAGCAGACTGCGGTTGGTGGCGCCGCGCAGCTTTTCGAACACCGCTACCGCGCCGGCCGGATACAAGGCTGCGTTGTAGGCCGCATTGCCGTTGGACACGTCGCGCGCCAGGTTGACCAGCACCACGCGGCGCGCGTCCAATTCGCCAATGGCCTCGCCCAAGCCGCCGGCAAAACAATCCGTTGCCAGCTTGCCGTCGGCGCAATCACGCGCATGGGCGGCCTGCGTGGCAGCGGCCTGGGTGGGGTAGGGGCTCGCCGTCCGAGCGTTACTGGCCGACCCAGCCACCGCCGAGGCAGCGTTGACCACACTGGCTGCCGAGGCCGGGTTCTTGCTCAGGCGATGACCGCCGCCAGGCAACGGCACCGGGTCCAGAATGGAACAGGCACCGAGGCCAGCCACCAGCACCAGCACCACCGCCAGCGCGGCCATGGCCGGCTGCACAACAGCCGTAACCGGGCCGCGCGGCCCGGCGCATACCACCGGCCGCCGTCCGTCGAACCGTTTCATTTCGCTCCCTTTTCCGCCGGGCTGTGCTGAGGCGGCGAAACAAGATACCGCGCTCGAATACTAGGGTTCGGCTTGCAACACAGACATCCCCAACTTGAATGAAGAGCGGCTTAATGCGCGCATCAAGGGGCCGTTTTCATCGAGACCAATGACCTGGCCCCTAAGGCAACGCTGAACAAGTCCCTCGCGGCGCGGTCATCCCTGTTTTGGGCGGTCTGCGGCGTTGCAAATCCTCGCCATAGCCGGGCTATGGCTGTGGTTTGCGCCTTGCAGACCATCCCAAACCAGGGCGCCCACACTCGCGAGGACTTGTTCAGCATTGCCCTAAAGTTGAAGTACGGCCTCCCTGGCCGCAGCTGTACCTGGTCTGTAGCGAGCCGGTGCTGCAAGCGCGCCGCAAGCGAGGGGATCAGGCGACGGCGGGCGTGACGATGAAGCGGTGTTTTCGCAGCCACTTGATTCAGCGATGAGCGTTGCGGACGACGCTCAGGCCTTCGTAGTCGACGGTCTTGTCTCGGGCGGCGGCGCCACGATGAACTTTCGTGGCCCTGGCGGATGGCCAGCGAGTTGAACTTGGCCTTGAGCGCAGCGCGCGTTCTGGCCGCGGCCTGCGCAGACTCGCACAGCCGGCGTCGGCACCCAGGCATTGCCTCGCCGAATGCGCCCGCTCTTGCGCTGGCTCGCACTCTCGTTATTGCCCGGGCGAATTCCCACCCATGAGGGCAAGCCGCTCGGCGCTGCCGAAGATACCCATGTCGGCGCCACTGGCCCGCAGACGACCCTTGTGATCCAGCACCTCGTGGATGAGTTTGTCCGCGATGAGCGCCTGACCATGGCACGCGCGCTGGCGCCGTGGATGTCGGCAACTACCTCAGCAGCGGCGGGATGAACGACGCCCACAGCAGCCCGGCCCTGGCCAGCGTGGCCAGCCACCGCGCGTCGGCCATGTCGGTCGTGCGACGAGGCACGGTCTTGACGTGCCGAACATTGACCACCGACGCGGTTATGCCCACTGGCTTCAGCGCCGCAAATGGGATCGTCCAGCACACCCCCGTGCTCGCCATGACCACCACCTCGGGTGCAATCTCCAGCCACCACTGCGCCAAGGCGCGCCGGGCTCGTTTGAAGGCCCCGAAGTCGCGCTGGATGACCTTCAGCCGGCCGTCGTCATGTTCGATCACTGCGCAAGCCTTGCCCTTGGCTTGGTGAACATCCAGTGCAATCACGCCGCTTGTGCATTGGGGTCAATGCCATTGCCGATCTCCTGCCCGGCCCGGTGGATCGATCACTGCTCAAGCCGGCCGCAGCACCACCCGCAGCGCGGCCAGCGACAGCAGGATGAACAGCGCGGCGCTCCACCACTCGTAGGGCAGGCCAGCCAGGTCGACCTTGGCCTCGGCGCAGCTGGCGTAGGCCGCAAACACTTCGGGCACAGTGCGGTCCAGGCCCGTGGCCCCCATCACCTTGTCGGCCAAGCTCATGTTGCAGGAGGCCGACCGGTTGGCCACAAAGTGCTGCCACAGCGCGGCGGCCAGGCCCAGGTCGGCCAGCACCATCGCCAGCGCGGCACCGCCCCGGCGGCCAATGGCGCCGGGCATGGCCAGGCCCAGCAGCGCGGCCGCGGCCACCGCTACGAACACCAAGCGCTGCAGCACGCACCAGGCACAGGGCTGCATGTCCCAGGCGTACTGCGTGTAGAGCGCCGTGGCCACGGCCAGCAGCGAGAGCCCGGCCATGCCGGCCAGCAACGCGCGTGGCGACGTCAGGTTCAAGCGACTTCCGCGATCAGTTCGATCTCGACGCAGGCGCCCATCGGGATCTGCGCCACGCCGAAGGCGCTGCGGGCATGGGCGCCAGCGGCGCCAAATACCTCGCCGAACAACTCGGACGCGCCGTTGGTCACCAGATGCTGCTCAGTGAAGGTGGCGGTGCTGTTGACCAGGCTCATCAGCTTGACGATGCGGGTGACCTTGTTCAGATCGCCCACGGCGGCGTGCAGCGTGCCCATCAAGTCGATGGCGATCGCCCGGGCGGCGGCCTTGCCTTCGGCGGTGGCGATGCTGCCGCCCAGCTGGCCGACCCACGGCTTGCCGTCGCGGCGGGCGATGTGGCCCGAGACGAACACCAGGTTGCCGGTGCGCACAAACGGCACATAGGCCGCGGCCGGCGTGGCCACCGGGGGCAGGCTGATGCCCAGTTGCGAGAGCTTGTCGTAGACGGACATGGAGTGGCCTGCTGGAGGTGAAAAAGGGCGGGATGTGAGGGCGACCGGATCGGGCTGGAATCCTACACTGCGGCCATGTCGGCCCGCGCCCGCCCTGCACCGCGTGCACCGCAGGGTGGCACCACCCGCCGCCTGGCCGCCCGGCGGCGCTTGTGCCGATGACGCCCGTGCCGATGACGCCCGCGCGGCTGGCGCCGTGGCTGCATGCCGGCAACCGGTGGCTGTTGCTGGCGCTGGCCTGGCTGGCCGGGCTGGGCCTTCAACTGCAGCAAGCCAGTTTGGCTTCACCGGCGCTGCATGGCGGGCTGGTCGGTGCTGGCGCGCTGGCGCTGGCGGTGGCGGCTTGGCATGCCGCCTGGCATTCAGCTGGGCAGGCGGCCCGGCATTCAGCCGGGCTAGCGGCTCGACAACGGGCCCGGCGCGTCGCCGCGGTCTTCAGCCCGCAGCGGCTGGCCAGCGGCCTGCTGTTGGCCGCCGCGCTGGTTGGCGCCGCTGCGCTGGCCTTCGGTCTCACGGGCCTGCGCGCCGACCAGCGGCTGGCTGATCGCCTGGCACCGGCGCTGGAGGGCCAGAACCTGCTGGTCACCGGCGTAGTGGCCACGATGCCGCAGTCTGGCCCGGCCGGCACCCGGTTCGTGTTCGAGGTCGAGCGGGCGGAAAGGGTGGAAAGGCCGGAACGCACTGCACGGCCGGAACGCACGGAACGGCTTACGCGGCCGACATGGCCAACAGGGCCTGGCGAGCGCGGCCAGCCGGTGCAGTTGCCGTCGCGGCTGGCGCTGGGCTGGTACAGCAACTTCCAGGACGAGGCTTTTCTCGACGATCCGCAGGCCGAGTTGCGCGCCGGCCAGCGCTGGCGCTTGCCCTTGCGGCTGAAGCAGCCGCATGGTTCGCTGAACCCCGGTGGCTTCGATGTGGAACTGATGTGGTTCGAGCAAGGCATTGGCGCCACCGGCTATGTGCGGGCAGTGCGCGGCGGGCCCGCAGCCGAGCGGCTGGCCGATGGCGTGGCCTACCCGGTGCAGCGACTGCGCCAGTCGGTGCGCGACGCGATCGTGCGCCACGTGCCCGACCCGCGCACCGCCGGCGTGCTGGCCGCGCTGGTGGTGGGTGACCAGGCCGCGATCGACCGCGACGACTGGGATCTGTTCCGCCGCACCGGCATCGCCCACCTCGTTTCGATCAGCGGCGTGCACGTGACGATGTTCGCCTGGTTGGCCGGCGCGCTGGCCGCGTGGGCCTGGCGCCACAGCACGCGGCTGATGCTGTGGTGGCCGGCGCCCACCGCCGGGCGCTGGCTGGGCCTGGCACTGGCCATCGCCTACGCGATGCTGGCCGGCTGGGGCGTGCCGGCGCAACGCACGGTGCTGATGTTGGCGGTGGCGGTGGGCCTGCGCAGCCTGGGCTGGCGTTGGCCGTGGCTGCTGGTGCTGGCCGCCGCCGCGGTGGCGGTGACCGCGCTCGACCCCTGGGCGCTGCTGCAGCCGGGGTTCTGGTTGTCGTTCGCCGCGGTGGGCTTGTTGATGGTGTCCGAACCGGTGCGCGGTGCGG